>NZ_RZPL01001060.1:0-1298 GCF_004022805.1 Mesorhizobium sp. M7A.F.Ca.CA.002.04.1.1
CGGTGCTGTTTGCCCTATTTCTGGCTGGACCAGAACGGGCAAAATGGTGCAGATTTGAGTCATGGCCAGGGGATCGCGAGCGGAACGGCCGGCGGTCCCAGGCAATTCAGGGAGAGAGAGATGAACATTGCTCCGGGCAAGAATGCCGTCGGCAATATCCCGTTCGACCAGGCAAGGGTCGACCGGCTGATGGAGGAGGCCGGCATCGATGTGCTGCTCGCCACCTCCAAGCACAACACGCAATACCTGCTGGGCGGTTACAAGTTCATCTTCTTCGCCGCCATGGATGCGATCGGCCACAGCCGGTACCTGCCGATCGTCGTGTACGAAAAGGGCGGGCCGGACCATGCCGCCTATATCGGCAACCGCATGGAGGGCGGCGAGCACCAGAACAATCCGTTCTGGACGCCGACGCTGCACGCCGCCTGCTGGGGCACGCTCGACGCCGCCAACCTTGCGGTCGAGCACCTGCAGAAGATCGGCAAGGCCGGCGCGCGCATCGGCATCGAGCCTGGCTTCCTGCCATCGGACGCCTATACGCTGATCCGCAAGGCGTTGCCGGATGCCAGGCTGATCGATGCGACCGACATGCTGGAGCGCATGCGCGCCATCAAGACCGATGCGGAGCTGGAGAAGCTGCGCACGGCCTCCGAACTGATCACCGATTCCATGCTGGCGACCATTGCCTGGGCGCGTGAAGGCACGACTAAAAGCGAGATCATCGAGCAGCTGCGGCGCGAGGAAACCAATCGCGGCATCCATTTCGAATATTGCCTGCTGACGCTGGGTGCCAGCCACAACCGCGCCGCTTCACCGCAGGCGTGGAAAAAAGGCGAGGTGCTGTCAATCGATTCCGGCGGCAATTATCACGGCTATATAGGCGACCTCTGCCGGATGGGCATTCTCGGCGAACCGGATGCCGAGCTGGAAGATCTGCTGGCCGAGGTCGAGACGGTGCAGCAGGCGGCCTTTTCAAAAGTCAAAGCGGGCACGCTGGGCGGCGACATGATTTCGCATGCCGAGGGCGTGCTGAAGGCTTCGAAGGTCGCGCCCTACACGGATTTCTTCGCCCATGGCATGGGGCTGATCACGCACGAGGCGCCGTTCCTGATGACCAACCACCCGGTGACCTATGAAGGCACCTATGCGGCCAAACCGCTGGAGAAGAACATGGTGCTGTCGGTGGAGACGACCATGCTTCACCCGACACGGGGCTTCATCAAGCTGGAAGACACGCTGGCGGTGACGGAGAGCGGATACGTGATGTTCGGTGATCGGGGCCGGGGGTGGAACAGGGG
>NZ_RZPL01001061.1:0-1285 GCF_004022805.1 Mesorhizobium sp. M7A.F.Ca.CA.002.04.1.1
GCATCGACAGGATGGCGGCGACAAGGGCCGCGATGCCGAAGACGCGCAGGATCGCCTTGCGCTCGGCGGCGACGATCTTGTCGATGTCGCCGCCTTCGGTCGACAGCATCAGCACGCCCAGGACGGCACGAAAGCGCTGGATCGGCACCGCCACCGAAACGATCTGCTCGCCCTGCTCGCTGACGCGCACGATGGTCGAAGGGCTGCCGGTGAGCGCCTTGACCACTTCCGGGAAAGCGGCGCCATTGCCGCCCGGCTGCTCGTGATAGACCGGCAGCTCGGTGTTGCGGAAGAAGTCGAAGACGAATTTCTGGATGCGCTCGACCAGATCGGGCTCTTCTTCCTCGACCGGCGGCAGGTCGTAGCGCAGGATCTGGCCACGCGAATAGAGGTGGCGCGAATCGAGCAGCAGATTGGCGTCGCGGTCATAGATGCGGGCGCGGGTCCTGGTCGGCGAGATCAGCCTTCTAAGCACCGGTGCGACACGCTCCGGGTTGATCGGAAAGTCGAGATTGTCGAGCTGGTCCGAGCCCGGCCCAAGGCTTTCGCCGGCCTGCAGTTCAAGCAGCTTTTCCGGGTCGATGCTGATCGAATCCGTCTCGACCGTCGCCGAAGCGGCGATGGCGCCGGCGATGATCTCGCCCTGGGTCATCAGGCTTTCGACGCGGGCGTCGATCAGCCCGTCGCGGAAGGTGTTGAGATAGAGGATGCCGGTCACCAGCACGGCGAGGCCGGCAAGGTTGAGGAACAGGATACGCCGCGTCAGGCTGGAAAAGATGTGATGGCCAAGGAAGCGGCGCATCGGCACCGTGATCTTCGAGACGAAGGACGGCATGATCCGCGACGGCCGCCTGGAGGCGCCCGCCGGTCTTGTTCGCTGTGCTTCCACTGCCATCGAATAGCAGGCCCTGCTACTTATGCTTCGCGGAACCGGTATCCGACTCCGTAAAGGGTTTCGATCATCTCGAAGTCGTCGTCGACGGCCTTGAACTTCTTGCGCAGCCGCTTGATGTGGCTGTCGATGGTGCGGTCGTCGACATAGACCTGTTCATCATAAGCCGAATCCATCAGCGCATCACGGCTTTTTACGACACCGGGACGCTGCGCCAGCGAATGCAGGATCAGGAACTCGGTGACGGTGAGCGTCACCGGCTCGCCTTTCCAGGTGCAGGTGTGGCGCTCCTGGTCCATGACGAGCTGGCCGCGCTCGAGAGAGCGGGCCTGCTGGCTTGGCGTCTTGGCTGCAGCCTCGCGGGCACTGGCGCGGCGCAGCACGGCGCGCACG
>NZ_RZPL01001062.1:0-1284 GCF_004022805.1 Mesorhizobium sp. M7A.F.Ca.CA.002.04.1.1
CACGGTTGGACAAATTGGCCGGGAACAGCTTGACCCGGTCGCCAAGCTCGCTAGCCAGCGCCTCCAGTTTCTCGACGCGGGTGCCATGCAGGCCGACGATCGCGCCTTGCGCATGCAGCATCCGGGCGATCGCCTCGCCGATGCCTCCCGATGCGCCGGTGACGAGCGCCTTGCGGCCAGTCAATTCGAACATTTTTGTCTCCTGATTGAGAAGAGAACACCCCTTTGCAGGGAATGGGATCAAATAGGGCTTTATGCAAGCGCTGCTAGCGTTGCCTCGACCTCAGCCGCCGAGCCGACCGACGCAGTGGCGATGTCGCGGTTGATGCGCCGCGCCAATCCCGAAAGCACCTTGCCGGCGCCAATCTCGTAAAGCGTGGTGACGCCATTTGCGCCGAACCACTCCACGGTCTCGCGCCAGCGTACGCGGCCGGTTATCTGCTCGACCAGGCGGCGGGCGATCTCGTCCGGATCGCTGGTCGGGCTGACCGTGACATTGGAGAGGACGGGAACGACCGGCGCATTCTTTGTCACACCGGCGAGTGCGTCGCGCATAACGTTCGCGGCCGGCGCCATCAGCGCCGAATGGAAGGGCGCGGACACCTGCAGCATCAGTGCGCGCTTGGCGCCTTTCTCAGTGCACAGTTTCGCCGCCAGTTCGACCGCGGCCCTGGCGCCGGAAATGACCAGTTGGCCGCCGCCATTGTCGTTGGCGATCTGGCAGACGGAGCCTTTGGCGGCTTCCGCGCAAGCGGCTTCGACATCGGCCTGTTCCAATCCGATGATCGCCGCCATGGCGCCCTCGCCGGCCGGCACCGCCGCCTGCATGGCATTGCCGCGGATGCGCAGCAGCCTGGCGGCATCGGCAACCGAAACGAAGCCAGCGGCCGCGAGCGCCGAATATTCGCCCAGCGAATGACCGGCGACATAGGCGACCTTGCCTTTCAGCGAGAAGCCGCGCGATTCCAGCGCCCGGATCGCGGCCAGCGACACCGCCATCAGCGCCGGCTGCGCGTTGGCGGTCAGCATCAACGTCTCTTCCGGCCCTTCCCAGATCAGCTTCGACAGGTTTTCGCCGAGCGCGTCGTCGACTTCCTGGAAAATTCTGCGCGCCTCGGGAAAGGCCTCGGCGAGATCCTTGCCCATGCCGACTGCCTGGCTGCCTTGTCCAGGAAAGGTGAATGCAACGGCCATGCGCGGGCTCCCAAGGGCTGGTTTTGCTTGCCTGATAGACGAGTTTTTCTTGCCTGTGACGCAAGGCAGGCCGCCAAGTCAAGCCCGGTT
>NZ_RZPL01001063.1:0-1280 GCF_004022805.1 Mesorhizobium sp. M7A.F.Ca.CA.002.04.1.1
AATTCTGCTTCTCGCCCGATTTCGGTTTCGCCGACTATGTCGAATGGGCGCTCGACGTGCCGATGTATTTCGTCATCCGCGACGGTCGCTATCACGACATGACCCACATCACCTTCCGCCAGTTCATGGCCGGGGCCGCGCGCAATGAAGTGCCGGACGGGCTGCCGACAATGGGCGACTGGGCGAACCATCTGTCAACGCTGTTCCCGGATGTGCGGCTGAAGCGCTTCCTCGAGATGCGCGGCGCCGATGGCGGGCCATGGCGGCGCATTTGCGCGCTGCCGGCCTTCTGGGTCGGATTGCTTTATGATGAGGCCGCACTCGATGCCGCCGAGGCGCTGACCTCGAGCTGGACGTATGAAGAAACGCTGGCGATGCGCAATGCCGTGCCGGAACAAGGCATCTCCGCACCCTTCCGCAACACCACGCTGCGCGAGATCGCGCGTGACGTGATGGTCATTTCCCGCATGGGACTGAAGAACCGTGGCAAGAAGAACCGCGACGGCTACGACGAGACCTCCTTCCTCAACACGTTGGACGAAGTGGTGGCGCGGGGCACCACCAGCGCCGAGGAGATGCTGTCGGCCTACCACACGCGCTGGGGCGGCTCGATCGAGCCGGTTTTCATGGAATACGCCTATTAACCCTCGGATTTGGCAAAGCTGACCGGCCGGCAAAAGTCGCTTCAATCGGAAGTGGAAACAAACTAGGCTTCTTCGGCGAGGATTTCCGGAGGAGACGCCGATGCCCACCTTGTTCGACATGCTGACGCAGGCCCAGAACGGCAATGGCATGCAGGCCCTTGCCCAGCAATACGGGCTTTCAATGCAGCAGACGCAAGCGGCGGTTGCCGCATTGCTGCCGGCCTTTTCGCAGGGGCTGCAACGCAACACCGCCGACCCCTATGGGCTCGGCGCCTTCATGACGGCGATGGCCAGCGGCCAGCACGCCAAGTATTTCGAGGACGCAACCCGGGCCTTCTCGCCGCAAGGCGTCGATGAGGGCAACGGCATTCTCGGGCACCTGTTCGGTTCGAAGGATCTGTCTCGCGCCGTGGCCAGCCAGGCGGCGCAAGCCAGCGGCGTCAATCAGCAGATCCTGCAGCAGATGCTGCCGGCGATCGCCTCGATGGTCATGGGCGGGCTGTTCAAGCAGACGGCAAACCAGATGCAGGCCGCCGGCGGTTTTGGCGGCGGCGGCAACAATCCGCTCGGCGAGATCATCGAGCAGATGATGCGGCAAGGCGGCGGCATGCAGGCCCCGGCGCCGCAGCCGCGCCA
>NZ_RZPL01001064.1:0-1279 GCF_004022805.1 Mesorhizobium sp. M7A.F.Ca.CA.002.04.1.1
AAGCAGTTCCGCGAGGATCCGGGCATCATGGCCGGCACCTCGAAGCCGAACTACGCCCGCGCGGTCGACCTTCTGACCAAGGCGGCAATCAGGGAAATGATCATCCCGTCGCTGCTGCCGGTGCTGGCGCCGCTCGTCGTCTATTTCGGCGTGCTGCTCATCTCGGGCTCGAAGGCGTCTGCCTTTGCAGCGCTGGGTGCCTCGCTGCTCGGCGTCATCGTCAACGGCCTGTTCGTCGCTATCTCGATGACCTCTGGCGGCGGCGCCTGGGACAACGCCAAGAAGTCCTTCGAAGACGGCTTTGTCGACAAGGACGGCGTCAAGCATCTCAAGGGTTCCGAGGCGCATAAGGCTTCGGTGACCGGTGACACGGTCGGCGATCCCTACAAGGACACCGCTGGCCCCGCCGTCAACCCGGCGATCAAGATCACCAACATCGTCGCGCTCCTGCTGCTGGCCGTGCTCGCGCACGGCTGATCTAGGCTTCAGCCCGAAACAACCCGCGGGAGCGATCCCGCGGGTTTTTTGTTGAGCAATGCCATGTCGACGCGTCAACAAGCCGATCTCTTGCATGCGGTAAATGCGCCGGTATCTCATCTACCGGCTTGGGTTTCGACGGCTTAAGCATCGCCGGCAAACATACGGGGATCTTGCCCTGATCGAGGCCACAACAAAAACCCGCAGGATCGCTCCCGCGGGTTTTTGGTCGTCTGAGATGATGAGGCTCCCGGAATGGAAGCCGAAAGGAATTAGGCGCCGCCGCCCGGAATGCTGGGTGCCAGCTTGCTGGCACCGTTGATGATCTGGCTGAGGAAGTTCTGGTCCTTGCCGCCGGTCGGTGTGGTGCGTGAGATGAAGTCGAACATCTTGCCGTCCTTCATCCCGTAATTGGCGATCTGGGTGACGCGGCCATCGGCGCCGAAATAGACCGCCAGCACATGCTGATCAATGAGCCGTGGCTTGTCGAAGGCGACGTAGCGCTTGCGCGTCTGCGAAATGTAATAGAAGGCCTCGTTGTCGAAGGTCGCGGTCGTCGACGGCGTGCCGAGCGCCAGAAGCACCTGCTCGCGGCTCGAACCGACCGGCACCAGGTCGATTGCCTGCTGGTCTATGACGTAACCTTGCGTCAGCGTCTCACTCGGGCTGAGGTCGCCGATCATCTTGGAGGTGTGGCAGGCCGATAGTGCCGAAACGATCATCAGCAGCGAGATCGCGCCGGCGGGCCTGGACGAGAAGGTCGACTTGAAATTCAGCGCGCGCAACAACAACTCCATTAGCT
>NZ_RZPL01001065.1:0-1277 GCF_004022805.1 Mesorhizobium sp. M7A.F.Ca.CA.002.04.1.1
CTCATGGACGGTGGTCGCGCCGCCGGACAGCCGCTTTTCCAGAAGCTGGCTGTTGACGATGTCAAACCAGTAGAGCGTATCGGTGGCGGGATCGTAGCTCGGCCCCTCGCCGAGCTGGCAGACGTGATCGGAAAAAACCGAAACGATCGCTTCGCTCATCCTGCTTCTCCGAACACCGCATCCCAGGCCGCGACGGCAGCGTGCGCACGCGCGGCCACCTCGTCGACGCTCATGCCCGGCTTGAACAGGCTGGAGCCCAGACCAAAGGCGGTCACGCCGGCAGCCTTGTAGCCGGCAAAATCTTTTTCAGAGACACCGCCGACGGCGCCGACCAATGTCTGCGCCGGCAACACCGCGCGCATCGCGGAAATGCCGCCGGTGCCCAGCACGCTCGCCGGGAAGAATTTCAGGGCCGAGGCGCCGAGTTTGATCGCCAGGAAGGCTTCGGTCGGCGTGAACACGCCGGGCATCGTCACCATGCCGTAATGCATGGCGCGCGCCATCACCTCGGCATCGATGTTGGGACTGACCAGCAGCCGCCCTCCGGCCTGGTGCAAGCCATCGACATCGGCCGGCGTCAGCACCGTGCCGGCGCCGACCAGCGCCGTTTTCGGCAGCACTTGGACGATGCGGGCGATCGACGAGAACGGTTGCGGTGAGTTCAGCGGCACTTCGATCGCCTCGATGCCGGCGTCGAACAGCGCCTGGCCCATGGCCATCGCCTCGGTGGGCTTGAGCCCGCGAAGGATGGCAACCAGGCCGCGCTTGAGTTTTGGAAACGGTGCGGTCTGGCTCATCGGGCAACTCCAATTCTGGCGATCATGCCGTTCTCGCGCGCCGCCTCGACGAGACCGGCACGCACTGCCTCGTCGGCGTCGACGGCCCGGAGCTCAAGCCCAGCAAGCCCAAGTGCGGCCTGGTAGAGTGCGGCCAGCGCGCCGGAGGCAATCAGCACCACGGGTTCGGCGCCGGCGCCATGCCGGCGGCTGGCGGAGGCGATCTCGCCGCCGATCAAAAGGCCGGACAGGCAGGCGGCGGCATCGTCGGCTTTCAGATCCTGCAGCAGGCCGGCGGCCCGGATCGAAAACAGTCGCGAGGTGATATCGCCGCCTTCGCCCAATGCGGTTTCGCACCAGCGGCGGAAGAACGGATTGTCCGATGTGACGGGCTTCGGATGTTCGCCGAGCGAATGGCGCAGGATCGAGGGCGCGGCAAGCACGGAAAACAGCTCGCCGGTCGGCCAGGTGCCGAAGCCGGTAACGGAGCCATCCTCGACC
>NZ_RZPL01001066.1:0-1277 GCF_004022805.1 Mesorhizobium sp. M7A.F.Ca.CA.002.04.1.1
CACGGAAGCAAGCAGCCTTTGCAGCGTCCGCAGCGTCGAGCCGTCGGCAACGCCGTCCACCTTGCGCGGCCGGAAATGCCGTTGGAAGGCTTCGACCACCGCCTCCGTCTGCCGGTCGAAAACGCCGGATATTTCAACGCCATAGCCGTAGAGCGCCAGCATCGACTGCAACGCTTCGATATCGCCGCCGGTGTCGCCGGTTGTCAGAGTAGCGCCTCGCCTGACGGGGGCGGCCGTAACGAGATGGCCGACACCGGCCTCGAATAGCGCCCGCCACGGAAACTTCTCGCCGGGATCGATTTTGCGCCCCGGCGCAACATCGGAATGCGCGAGTACCCGCTCGGCGGCGATCGAATGCCGACCGGCGATCCCCCGGCACAGCCCGATCACGGCATCGATCTGCCGCCGGGGAAAACCGGGATAGCCCAGCGAATGCCCCGGATTGACGATCTCGATGCCGACGGAACAGGAATTGATGTCGGCGCATCCGAACCACGAACTCTTGCCGGCGTGCCAGGCGCGGTCGCTTTCCCTGACCATCTGCACGATATGGCCATTCTCGTGGACCAGATAATGCGACGAGACCTCGCTGGCCGGATCGCAAAGCCAGGCCTCGGCCCCGGCGCCGGTCGCCATGCCTGTGTAGTGCAGCACGATCATGTCGGGCCTGGGTGTTGTCTCGCGCCGCGGGCCGAAATTCGGCGATACCCTGACTTCGGCACGTGGCTCGTCGGGCAGAAAGCCGCTCATGCGTGGCGCAGGCCCCGCTCGATCATCTCGTAGGCGGCATTGATCGCCGCCACCCTGGTGGTCGCGATCTTGATGAATTCCTGAGGCAGGCCGCGCGCGATCAGCCGATCCGGATGATTGTCGGAAACCAGCTTGCGATAGCGTTTCCTGACCTCTTCGAACGGCTTGCCGCGCTCGATGCCCAGCACGACATAGGGATCCCCGGCGCCGAGATTGACGTGCCGGGCCATGATGGCTTCGTAATGCGCTTCGTCGATGCGGAAAATCTCGGCGATGCGGTGCAGGAAATGGCCTTCGCGCTCGTGCACCAGCCCGTCGGCCTTGGCAATGTGGAACAGACCGTCGAGTATGTCTTCAAGCATCACGCAGTTGGAATGCCCCGAACCGCACATCTGGGCCATCCGCTCGGCATAGGTTTCGAAACCGGCCACGTCGCGCTGGGCGAGATCGAACAGCCGCGCCACATTGCGCGTCTCCTTCGGCGGCACTTCGAATATCTCCTGGAAGGCGCGCACCTCGTCCTGGGT
>NZ_RZPL01001067.1:0-1276 GCF_004022805.1 Mesorhizobium sp. M7A.F.Ca.CA.002.04.1.1
CAGCCTGGCGGCCGCGACGGCGGCCCGTTCGGTGACGCGCACCAGTTCCATGGTGAGTATCCGGTCAAGGCCGGCGACGATGTTCTGGGCCACATTCATCTGGTGATTTCCTCGTTGGCAATGCGGCCTCCCGCCGGAGGCGGGCCTGTTTTGTCAAACGAGCATGACAACGGCAAGACCTGCCACGAATATTATCGAATATCCAACAATATCAATCGATTAAACTACGTCTTGAAACACGACCGGCCCGATCGCCACGCGCCGGGCCAGTCTTAAAACGGTGAGAATGGCGGCCTTCGCGGCCTAAAAAACCGCGAGGTATTTGAGCAGCGAAATGATGCCGATGATGATGACGATGACCTGAACTATTTGTCTCATCCGGCCATCGAGCGGCAGGCGTTGAACCAGATAGAGAACGAGGATGATGACGAGGAATGTGATCAGGATGCCGATCAACGCTGACGAAGCCATGGTGTCCTCCTTAAAAGTGATTTGCTGAAAACAACAGAAAAGGCCGGAAGCCCGGCCCTATTGCGCTGCGGTCAATACCAGCGGCGGGAGGTATCGTTCGTCGATTGAGCAATGGCGAAGCCGGCCAGAAAGCCGAGCAGGCCGATCACGCCGACCAAAGCTGTCGTCGTACCAGGATTCTCGCGCGCGACTTCCGAAACAGCCTGGGCTTGGCTGCGCAGTTGTTGCGCCGTACGCGAAGCGCGGTTCGCCGCGGTGTCGTACAACTCGGACGCCTGTTCGCTGGCGTCATCGAGCATCTCCGCGCCCCGCGCCGAAATGCTCTTGTTGATCTTGGTGATCTCCTTGCGCAGTTCGGCAATCTGCTTTTCCAACGTCTTCTGGATGTCGTCGATATCGGGGGTGTCGGATTTGTTGGTGTCAGCCATGAAGCGGTTCCTCTGGTTGGTGACCAAGAGAACGGCGTCGACGCGAATTCGTTCCGGTCTGTGGCAGCTGCCTGCCTCCAGACCGGACCTCAATGCCTGCGGAATTCTTGTCCCGCGCGACTGTCGGACAAAGCTACCCTGCCCGTTCGATGCGGATGACCTGCGGTTTGTCGGTCAGATGTCCGTCCTTGGTGATGCCGTCTACCGCCTTGCGAACGGCGGCCTCCGTCGTCTCGTGGGTGACAAGGATCACCGTCTTCTGTGCCGCCGCCTCGCCGTTGACTGCGTGCTGGACGATCGATTCCAGCGAGATGTCATTGTCGGCCATGCGCTTGGCGATTGCCGCGAACACGCCGATGCGGTCGTGCACGGTCAGC
>NZ_RZPL01001068.1:0-1272 GCF_004022805.1 Mesorhizobium sp. M7A.F.Ca.CA.002.04.1.1
GTGCGGCACTGATCGGCATCCTGCTCAACGCCATGACCATCATCGACATTCCGCTGCTCTACCAGAACCTGATCAAGGCAGCGATCCTGCTCGGCGCCATCATCGTCGACGGCATCATCAATCCACGTGACGAGCAGACCGCCCAGCAGGGCGACATTTAGACCTGAACTGCGGCGGACGGTTGGGGCCGGCCGCTGATAACAACGACCAAAGCAAAAGGATCCGACATGAAACTGATCAAGACACTCATGGCCGCCGCCACGGCGCTCGCCGTCACCGCCTTCGTGGCGCCAACCTTCGCCGCCGACGATCCGGGGCCGACTGCGTACGCGCAGGCGCTCAAGGGCAAGCGCGTCATGCTGGTGCCGCTGGCAATGGGCTTCGACCTGGCGCAGGGCTGGGCGCACTATCTGAAGACCGAAGTCGAGGCCTGGGGCGGCGTGTTCGAGACGCGCGACCCGAACTGGGTCGTCGATGCCGGCGCGCAGGCGATCACGGACGCCATCTCCTCGGACACCAGGCCGGATGTGCTGATCATCCACGCGCCGGACCTCAACTCCTATTCCAAGCTGATGAAGAAGGCACAGGCCGCCGGCACCTATGTCATCCTGGTCGACAATCCCGCCAACTTCCCGGCCGACGCCTTTATCGGCAGTGACTGGGACCGGCTTGGCCAGCTCGAGGCCGAAGCGGCGATCAAGGGCTGCGGCCCGAACTCGTCGAAGAAGATCGGCCTTGTGCAGGGTGACCAGGCGAACTCCTCCAGCCTCTATCAGTATGCCGGCATCATGAAGGTGCTGGACAAGAATCCCGACTTCAAGGTGGTGGCCAAGCCCGATTCCAACTGGGATGCGACGACCTCGCGCAACGTGACGACGACGATGCTGCAGCAGAACCCGGATATCTGCTCGATCATCGATTTCTGGGATGGCGACGCCACCGGCGCGTCCGCCGCGATCCGCGATGCCAAACTCGACGGCAAGGTGTTCCTGGTCACCACCGGCGGCGGCGAAAAGGCGGCCGATTGCGACAAGCTGGTCGACGGCACCTATGGCGCTGTGGTGATGACCGATCTTGCTCGCCAGTCGGGCGACATGAACGCCATCATCAAGTTCCTGCTGCAGAGCGGCCAGCCGGCCGGCACCTCGCACACCTACATCTACACGCTGGAGAAGGCGACGACCAAGGCCGACCTCAAGCCCGACAGCTGCTGGGACCTGAAGGCGCTGCAGGCACAAGCGGCGGCGGCAAAGTAAGCCGCACCTTTTCGAC
>NZ_RZPL01001069.1:0-1266 GCF_004022805.1 Mesorhizobium sp. M7A.F.Ca.CA.002.04.1.1
ATCTTCATGGCCTCGCGCGTCATCGTGATGACGGCGCGGCCTGGCCGCATCAAGTCGGATGTCGCCATCGACCTGCCGCATCCGCGCCATTACACGCTGAAGACCAGCCCGGAATTCTCGGCGCTGAAAGCGCGGCTGACCGAGGATATTCGGGTCGAGGCGATGCGCACGGCGCAGGCGTAGTCAGACCGACACAGCCTGATCATCTGGAAAGATACTTGGCTCGCTCAACAGACGCTTGAGGCGAGGAAGATCACGTTTCGGGGCGTCCAGAGCCGCCTCACGTGACACCTCTGCTCAGGCGGCCAGCAGCTGCTTGCGGTCGACGCGCTCCTGCTGCGGCGAGCGGGCGTAGAGTTCGCGGTAGCATTTGGAGAAATGCGAGGCCGAGACGAAGCCGCAGGCGACCGCCACCTCGACCACTGGCATCGAGGACTGGATCAGCAGGTGCCGAGCGCGGTCGAGCCGGATTTCGAGATAATAGCGGGCGGGGGAGCGGCCCATCTCGGTGCGGAACAGCCGCTCGATCTGGCGGCGCGACAGGTCGACATGATCGGCGATCTCGATCAGTGACAGCGGCTCCGACAGATTGCCTTCCATCAACTCGATGATGGTCAGCACTTTCGAGTTCTGGACGCCGAGGCGGGCGCGCAGCGGCAGGCGCTGGCGGTCGGTGGGGCTGCGCACGCGGTCGGTCAGCACCTGCTCGCAGACGCGGTTGACGAGGTTCTCGTCAAAGTCGTCGCCGATCAGCTTCAGCATCATGTCGAGTGCGGCGGTGCCACCGGCGCAGGTGTAGATGTTCTGGTCGATCTCGAAGAGGTCGGCAAAGACATTGGCCTTCGGGAACGCCTCGGAAAAGCCCGGCAGGTTCTCCCAGTGGATGGCGCAGCGCTTGTTGGACAACAGGCCGGCGGCGGCGAGGATATGCGCGCCGGTGCACAGGCCGCCGACGGCGACGCCGCGATTGTATTCCTCGCGCAGCCAGGCGAAGGCGGACTTGTTTTGGTAGCGCTCGACATTGATGCCGCTGCAGACGATGGCCATGTTCGGCCGATCGGGACCTGCCATCTTCTTGCGTTCATCCTCGAGCGACGTGTTGACCGCGCACTCGACTCCGTTCGAGGCGCGCACCGGCTTGCCGTCGATGCTGGCGAGGCGCCATCGATAGGCCTCGTAGCCGAGCATGCGATTGGCCGAGCGCAGCGGGTCGAGCGCGGTCGCAAAGGCGATCATGGTGAAATCGGGAATAAGGAAGAATACAAA
>NZ_RZPL01000106.1:0-10898 GCF_004022805.1 Mesorhizobium sp. M7A.F.Ca.CA.002.04.1.1
GGGGTCTACGTCGACGAGATCCCAGGTCGGCGCGCCGCTCTTGAACTGCGCGGCGATGGCGCCTTCGGTCGGACCCGAACCGTCCATCTTGACGGCGATGCCGGTGTCCTTGGTGAAGGCCTGGCCATAGGCGGCATCATAGGCGGTGATGGCATCGCCACCCCAGTTGACCAGCACCAGTTCCTTGGCCTGCGCAAAGGCACCTGTCGAGCGCAGCAGCATCGGCGTGCCGGCCAGCACGAGTGCCGCCAGCTGTGTGAACTGCCGGCGCGAGATCTCGCCGCGACCTGCCCTGGCGGACAGGCTCTCGACGGCTTGTTTTTTGTTGTCATGTGTCATGTCAGTTCCCCTTTTTTGTTGTTGATAGTGCCGGAAAGCGGTGGAGCGACATCTCGCCACACCGTCGTCATTGCCCTCCATGCGGAAGGAGGAAACCCTTTTCCGCCGGCCAGGTGAGCCAGACGGAATTGCCCTTGCTGAGCGCTGCGGCCGCCACCTCGTTCGGCACCGAGACGGTAACCTTGGCGCCTTGCCGTGTCGTCAGGTCGAGCCGCGTCGCAGCACCGAGATAGGTGGAGTTGGTGGCGGTAGCGGCGATGCCATTCTCGCCATCCGCCGCCTCGCCCGATATCGACATGTATTCGGGCCGGATCGCCAGGATGGCATCGCCGCGCACGAGTTCGGCCTTGCAGCCCATGCTGACCGCGCGGTCTTCGCAAAGGCCGGTCGAGCCATTGCCGGCAGGCTTGACGCCCTTCAGCGGCAGCATGTTGATTTCGCCGAGGAACTCGGCGACGAAGCGGTTGTCCGGCCGGTCGTAGACTTCGTCGGGCGCTCCGACCTGCAGCAGTTTGCCGTGGTTGAAGATGGCAACGCGCGACGACAGCGCCAGCGCCTCGCTCTGGTCGTGGGTGACGAAGACGAAAGTGGTTCCGGTTTCCTGGTGCAGCCGCTTCATCTCGGCCTGCATCTGGCCGCGCAGGCTCTTGTCGAGCGCCGAGAACGGCTCATCGAGCAACAGCACGCCAGGTTCGAACACCAGCGCACGGGCCAGCGCCACGCGCTGCTGCTGGCCGCCCGACAGTTGCGCCGGCAGTTTCTTCTCGTGGCCCTTGAGACCGACGCGCTCGATCATCTCGCCGACACGGCGCTTGATGTCGGCGGCCGGTTTCTTGCGCACCTTGAGTGGGAAGGCGATGTTGGCTTCGACGCTCATATGCGGGAACAGCGCGTAGCCCTGGAACACCATGCCGGCGGCACGTTGCTCTGCCGGTCGGTCGGTGATGTCGACGCCGTCGCTGAACAGCTTGCCCTCGGTCGGCTGCACGAAGCCCGCAAGGATCATCAGGAAGGTGGTCTTGCCCGAACCCGACGGCCCCAGCAGGGTCAGGAACTCGCCACGGCCGATATCGAGCGACAGATTGTCCAGCGCACGGAACGAGCCGAAGCTCTTGCCGATCCCGATTGCCTTGATCTCTGCGGCACGGCCGGGTTGCTGCATACTGCCCTTTCCCTAACGCTTGTCGAAATCGTAGGCAGGGTGCCGGCTCACCGCAACCGAATAGTTTTCGCGTGATCGGCAAATTCCATTCATCTATGGCGAGATGGCGCCGCCTTGCCCTCAATACGGCAGAATGCGGTTCTCCTGGAGTTTCGACCGCAGCCATCCCGCGAACGCTTCCAGCACCGGATGCGAAGCCTTGGCGTGTTCGGAGACCAGGAAATAAGAGCGTGGCGACTTGATCGCGATGTCGAACGGCCTGACCAGCCGGCCCTCGCTCAGCGCCCGCCGGCTGGTCAGTTCGTCGCCCATGGCGATGCCCTGGCCGGCAATCGCCGCCGAAAAGACCAGGTTCATGTCGGAAAAGAAGATGCCACCCTCGATGTCGGGGTTTTCCACCTTGGACAGCGCCAGCCAGCGCGCCCAATCCTCGGTGTCGTCGAGATGCAGCAGGTTGGCGCGCAGCACGTCCGACGGTCGGGAAAAACCGCCGACCTTGTTGAGCAGCGTCGGGCTGCAGAGCGGCGTGAACGAGATTTCGCAGAGCGGCTCGACCGCCCGGTTCGGCCAATTGCCGACACCAAACGCAATGAAGGCATCGGCATCTGCGTTGCTGACATCGTCGAGCCGGCGCGGCGTCAGGATGCGCAGCGCCACGTCAGGATACATCTGCCGGAACTCGCCGATATGGGTGCACAAGAACAGCGAGGCGAAGCCGGGCGTGCAACTGACGGCGAACGAGCCGCCGACGCCGGTGCCGGCGTCCCGCGTCACCGCATCGCCCAAAACGGTGAGCGCCTTGCGCACGTCGCTGGCATAGCGCTGGCCGCGCGGCGTCAGCGCCACGCCCTTGCCGATGCGTTCGAGCAGGTCGAAGCCGAGATCGCGCTCCAGCAGACGAAGCTGATGGCTCACGGCGCTGCGGGTCAGGTGCAACTCGTCGGCGGCGCGCCAGACGCTGCCATGGCGGGCGAAGCTGTCGAGCGCACGCAGCGCTTGTGTGGATGGTATACGCAAGGAACCTCAGGTGAACCGAATTTGCACGAACCGGGAAAACATATCACTTTTTAGCGAACCGCTTCACTGCTTTCTTCTCATGCCATGGAGAAACCGGTGGCCACCTCGGCGCAAGCAACCGCCCTTGCCTGTCTCGACGGCATCCAGCCGTTGTTGTCCGCGTGGACACGCATCATCTTCGATTACGGCGAGACCGCGTGGCGGGAATATCAATCCGCCGCCTGGTATGTCGAGCGACTGAAACTCGAAGGCTTTTCTGTCGAAGAAGGCTCCGGCGGCATGCCGACCGCCTTCTGCGCACATTGGACCAACGGCCCCGGCCCGACCATCGGCATGTACGCCGAATACGACGCGGTGCCGGGCAATTGCCAGGATGCCGCTACGGTCGAGCGTCCGCGCCGGGGACTTGGCAACCAGGCCGGCGGCCACACCGACCCGCATTCCGGGCTGGGTATTTCGAGCCTCGGCGGGCTGCTGGCGACCAAGGCCGCGATGCAGCGCCACGGCATATCAGGCACGCTGCGCTTCACCGGCGAGCCGGCGGAAAAGGTGCGTGGGTCAAAGCCGATCCATGCCGCCAAGGGCTATTATGACGGCCTTGCCGGCATGATCTCCTTTCATCCGTTCTACATGCTGCCGCTCTGCAACACGGCGCGCTGGGACACGCATTGCGGCGCGGCCTACGCGATGATCTATCGCTTCATCTGCGACCAACCGGAGCGCTGGGCGCTGGCTGCGGGTGCTGCACCCATTCCGCAAGCACATTCGGCGGCGCGCGCGCCCGGCGCCAACGACGCATTGATGATGATGTACATGGCCTCCAAGGCTCTGCGCGATTCCATGCTGCCTCACCAGGGCGGCTGGTCGATCAGCGAGGCGATCCTGACGGCGGGGCAAGCGACCGCCGCGCTGGGACGAAGACGCCAAGGCAGTCGCGCGCGAAATGCAGGTCAATGCCGGGCGCATGGCGAGCGACGAGCCGTTCATCGAAGAGCTGGAGCGCCTGATCGAGCCGCAGGCGGCGGAAGCGATCCTGCGCCGCGACCTGCCGCCCTCGCAGGTCAATTCGACCTCCGACGATTACACCGACATGAGCTGGCATACGCCGACGGCGCGCTTCTATGTCGCCCGCCCGGCGCTGCGTTCGGAGACCGGCTATCCCTATCCAGCCTGGGTGATGAATGCGCTGGGCGGTATTTCGGCCACGATCGACCCGATGGTGGCCTGCGCCTCCCGCACGATTGCGCTTGCCGCCCTTCGCCTGCTGGAAGACCAGACTGCCCGCGAGGCGGCGATGGACGAGTTCGTTACCCGCACCGGCGGCGGCATCGGCGGTTCGAACTGGATCGCACCGCTTTGCGACTACGAGCCGCCGATCGGGTTTCGCTGGCCAGAATATGTCACCACCCCGCGTGGACGCGACTGGTGGATACCGAGCAATCAGACACCCCCAAGTCACCTCACGAGGAGCATCCCATGACCGTTCATGACCGCATTGTCGCCGAGCCGTTTTCGCTGCAGCGCCGCACCCCCGCCGGCGGCACCAAGCCGCTGACCGCCTGGGGTTTTGCCAACGAGACCGACGTGCTGACCGACGTCCTGCTCGGCTCGCCCAATTTCCTGCGTCATCTGTCGACCAGCTCGCTGTCGCGCAAGCACCTGCGCGAGGCGCCCTGCAACGTGCAGATCGCACAAGCACAGCACAAGGACCTGGTCGCCGCCTACGAGCATTTCGGCGTCAACATCCACTGGCACGAGCCAACGCCCGAGCTGCCGATGCAGGTCTATTCCCGCGATTCCAGCGTCATGACGCCCTACGGCGCCTTCATCACCGCCATGGCCAACTGGTGGCGGCGCGGCGAGAACTATGCCGCGATCCGCACCTATGAAAAACTCGGCATCCCGATCTACGACATGGTCACGGCTGGTACGTTCGAGGGCGGCGACTTCAACGTCATCGAGGATGGCGTCGTGCTGATAGGCTGCGGCGGCGCGCGCACGCAGGAGGAAGGTGCGCGCCAGGTGCAGGCCTGGTTCGACAAGGAAGGCTGGGAAACCCGCATCGCCTTCATCGACGAATATTACGTCCATATCGACCTGATGGTGGTGCCGATCGCCGAAAAACTGACCGCCGTCTGCCTTGCCTGCACCGAGCCCGGCATTGTCGACTGGCTGAAGGGCAAAGGCCACGAGATCATCGACGTGCCGTTCCAGGACACGATGGCGCTCGGCTGCAACTTCATGTCGCTGGGCAAGGACCGGGTGATCGCGCCGACCTCCAGCCAGTCGCTGATCGGCCAGCTCAAGGCCCGCGGTTTCGAGGTCGCGGCCGTCGA
Source organism: Mesorhizobium sp. M7A.F.Ca.CA.002.04.1.1 (assembly GCF_004022805.1). Lineage (NCBI taxonomy): Bacteria > Pseudomonadati > Pseudomonadota > Alphaproteobacteria > Hyphomicrobiales > Phyllobacteriaceae > Mesorhizobium > Mesorhizobium sp. M7A.F.Ca.CA.002.04.1.1. The sequence goes on from NZ_RZPL01000106.1 coordinate 4,855, forward strand.
CATGAGCGAGATTTCGAAGACCGGCGGCGGCATCCACTGCATGGCGCAGGCGCTGAAGCGCGAACCGGCCTGAGCCGGCTCGCCCCTCAGCAACAAACCCGATACTGTGTCTTCGCTGCCCTTGTGAGTGCTGGAAAAATGGAGGAATAGTCTTGCGGAATGCATCGCCCTGAAATTGCCGGTTTGCGGTACTCAGGTCGTGCAATTGCTAGCCGGATTCCGAATGGCCAGTCCCGAACCGCGCAAGAGAAGAGGTCCGATCGCCGCCCGGCTGCTGGCGCTCGACGCGTGGATCGATTCCTCGCTCTACGAGATCGGCTTCAAGGCGCGCCAGTTCTGGGAATCGGCGACGATCTTCTCGCGGCGCTTCCGCGTCAACGGCTGGCGCCGTGGCATCATCGAAGTGTTGAGCGAAGGTTTTACGCTCGGCGCCGGCGGCATCGTGGTGATGCTGGCGCTGGCCATTCCGGCTTTCCAGGATACGGCCGGCGACTGGCGCGCCCAGGGCGACTTCGCCGTCACCTTCCTCGACCGCTATGGCAACGAGATCGGCCAGCGCGGCATCATCCAGCGCGATTCCGTGCCGGTCGACGAGATGCCCGATCACGTCATCAAGGCGGTGCTTGCTACCGAGGATCGCCGCTTCTTCGATCACTACGGCATCGATGTGCTCGGCCTTTCCCGCGCCATCTTCGAGAATGTGCGGGCCAATTCCGTCGTTCAGGGCGGCTCGAGCATAACCCAGCAGCTGGCCAAGAACCTGTTCCTCACCAATGAGCGCACGCTAGAGCGCAAGATCAAGGAAGCCTTCCTGTCGCTGTGGCTCGAGGCCAATCTGTCGAAGAAGGAAATCCTGCAGCTCTATCTCGATCGAGCCTACATGGGGGGCGGTACGTTCGGCATCGAGGCGGCCGCCGATTTCTATTTCGGCAAGAGCGTCAAGGATCTGAACCTCGCCGAGGCGGCGATGCTGGCCGGGCTGTTCAAGGCGCCGACCAAATATGCGCCGCACATCAACCTGCCGGCAGCGCGCGCACGCGCCAATGTGGTGCTGTCCAACCTTGTCGATTCCGGCTTCATGACCGAGGGGCAGGTTCTGCAGGCAAGGCTGCATCCGGCCGATGTCGTCGACCGCGGCGAGCAGAAAAGTCCGGACTATTACCTCGACTGGGCATTCGACGAGGTCAAGAAGATCGCCAAACCGGGCCAGCACTCGCTTGTTGCCCACACCACCTTCGACGCGAACATCCAGAAGGCAGCGGAAGAATCGGTGGAGTTCCACCTGCGCCAGTTCGGCAAGGAGTACAACGTCACCGAAGGTGCCGTCGTCGTCATCGAGACCAACGGCGCCGTGCGCGCCATCGTCGGCGGCCGCGACTATGGCGCCAGCCAGTTCAACCGCGCCACCAAGGCGCTGCGCCAGACCGGCTCGTCATTCAAACCCTATGTCTATGCAACGGCGATGGAACACGGCTTCACGCCCAACTCCATCATCTCCGGCGGCCCGATCAGCTGGGGGTCCTGGTCGCCGCACAATTACAGCGGCGGATCGGCGGGCAATGTAACTCTGATCATGGCTATGGCCAAATCGATCAACACCGTGCCGGTTCGGCTGGCCAAGGATCACCTTGGCATCGGGCCGATCAAGGCCATGGCCGAGGCGATGGGCGTGGAATCGCCGCTCGAAGCGCACAAGACGATGGTGCTGGGCACCTCGGGCATGACGGTGATGGACCAGGCGACGGGCTACAGCGTGTTCGCCGACAACGGTTTCGTCGGCTTCCGGCACGGCATCAGCCAACTCGTCACCCGCACCGGCGAGGTGGTTTATGATTTCGCCAAGGATGCGCCGCCGCCACACCGGGTGTTGTCGGAGCAGGCGCTGAAATCGATGAACACCATGCTGGCGGCAGTACCGGTGATGGGCACGGCGCGGCGGGCCCAACTTCCCAACATCGTCGTCGCCGGCAAGACGGGCACGACGCAATCCTACCGCGACGCCTGGTTTGTCGGCTTCACCGGCAACTACACGGCGGCGGTATGGATGGGCAATGACGATTTCACGCCGACCAAGAACATGACCGGCGGCTCGCTGCCTGCGATGGTATGGCAGCGCCTGATGGTCTATGCGCACCAGAACATCGACCTCAAGCCGATCCCGGGCATCGACAAGCCCTTCGTCGACGAGGAGATCGCTGCCAAAGCCGAGGAAGCACAGAAGAAGAGCGACGCGCAGGCGGTGGCCGATGCAGCCGCCGAACGGCCGCCGGTGCTGTCCAGCCGCACGACGCAGACGCTGCGGGACATGACCAGCCTGTTCCAGTCGGCGCCCGTCCTCAATACGCCTCAACCGCCGGAGACGCTGTCGGCGCTGTGATGGCGCGCCTCTTCCTTCTCCACCTGTGGGAGAAGGTGGATCGGCGCGCAGCGCCGAGACGGTTGAGGGGTGCTGGCCGGATCACCGTCCTTGCGAAGCTGGAACACCCCTCATCCGACCGAGCTTCGCTCGGCCACCGTCTCCCGCAGGTGGAGAAGGAAGAGGCGGCTGCAATTCTACATCGGCCCGCTTGCCACAAGGCCCTGCGCCGCGATATCCCCGAGCGGCAACTCTTCGGTGTCCCCGGCCCTTCATGCTCAAAACTGCCTTCCTGACGTTGCTTTCGCTTGCCATAGCCATCATCGGCGGTGGCGGCAGCGTCTGGTATGCGCTGAAAGTCCAGGATGGCGTCGGCGCCATCCGGATCGGTCAATGGACAGCCTTTCCCGATATCGGCACGCCGTCCGCCGATCCTTATTCCAAGGCTCGCGTGGCGCGCGAGGGCGTGCTTGCACTCGGCCGTGCCGAGGGGCTGTCCTTCGTCGCCGAGCGAGACACGGGCGGCGCCGAGCTCAAGCGCGAATGCACCTACACCATCGAGGGCGGATTTCCGACGGCGCGGTTCTGGACGCTCTACGCCGCCGACCAGTCGCTCAGCGTGGTCGAGACCGGCAAATCCCGGCTGGCGGCGCTGCAATCCTACGGGGTGGTGCGCCAGCCCGACAATTCGGTGATCATTTCCGCCGGCCATCACCCGATGCCCGGCAATTGGCTGCTGACAGACGGCTTCGGCAGGATGTATTTCGTGCTGACCTTCTACGACACGCCAATCGCCAGCAGCACGGGCCTGTCGGACGTCTCGCTGCCGCGGATCGTCAAGGTCGGCTGCGATGCGTAGTTTTTATGCGGCGATGCGCAGACTTTTGCATGCCGTCCTGCTCGGCCTGCTCGGCGCCGGCATTGTGCACATCGCCGTGCTGCTTCTGGTGCCTGAATTTTCCGAACGCGACGCCTGGTCGCGGCTGTCCATGGCTTCGGATCTCTACAAGATGACGCGGCTCGATGCCGAGGCCGGTGGGGCGCCCGTGGTGAAATCCGTCGACCCGCTGTTTTATGCAACGGCGTGCCGGTTCGACCTGGGCGAAGGTTTGGTCCGCGTCAAGGCACCTGGACATGTCCCGTTCTGGTCGGTGTCGGTCTATGACCGCAGCGGCCACAACATCTATTCCTTCAACGACCACACAGCGACCGGCGGCGTTCTGGATGCCGTGGTGCTGACGCCGGCGCAGATGATCGACGTGCGCAAGGACCTTCCAGAGGATCTTCAGGGGGCGATCTTCGTCGAAGCGCCGATCGAGGAAGGCATCTTCGTCATCCGTGCCTTCGTCCCCGACAGCAGCTGGAAGCCGATCGTGTCGCGCTTCTTCGAACAGAGTTCCTGTGAGTTGCAGGACTTCTAGAGCGTGTCGCGTCTGAACGGATTCAGACGACCCGCTTTAGGTCTTTGTTTTCATGCATGTCGTTCTCCAAAACCGAGGTCACTTTTGGGCGACATGCACTAGACATGATCCCGGACCAAAGGTCCGTGGCCGCCGAAACTCAGTGGTGCGGGACCGGCTTCGTCCCTGGCGATCCCGTCTTGTCGGGATCGACCGGCCGCACTTCGCCGGCATGCGACCGCTCATAGCGGATGCCGGGAAAGATGATCACCGCCGCCGGCATTTCGGCGGTTTGCTTTGCTCTGGTGTTTGGTGCCGTACGCGGCACGAAAGACAGTACCATGCCCATGGTTCGCGCATTCCTCTCGGTTTCCCCGGAGCACAACGCAACGCCTCCAAATGTCATTAAGGCGGCAGAGGGTTAACGGAACGCTAACGGATCGTCGCTAACTTGATCTTTGTTCTTGGTGCTCGCGAAACCGACACAATCCCGGTCGAGCGCGCCAAGCTTGTGTCGAGTACGGGCGTATCCTTCGTGTCATCTTCGGACTTCAGGCAAATCGCGGTACGAAAAGACTCGGGAAAGGCCGAAAGGCTGTTCCGCGCCGCAGTGTCGGCGTTCTGCTCGCTCACCCGCCCTTCACGCCGCGAGATCGGCCAGCTCGAAGACCTGACGCTGCCGCTGTTCAATGACGTGTCCGTCGAATCCCGCCGTTACGTGGCAGCCGCCCTTTCCGAATGCGAATACGCACCCGCCGCCCTGGTGCGCCGTCTTTGCGAGGAACCGGTCGACATTGCCGCGCCGTTGCTCATCCGCTCACGCGCCGTCAGCGACATCGATCTCATCGCCCTGATCGGGCGACATGGCCTGCCGCATGCGCGTGCCATTGCGCGCCGCAAGGGCTTGAACCCGACCATTGCTGACCTGATCAGGGCCCTCGAGAGGCCAACCCTGGTGCGCGCGCCGGACCCGGATGCGAACGCCGCTGGGGCAGACAAGATCGCGCCAGCGAGCGCGGATACCGCCTCCGGCGAGCCAGCCCGGGAACAGACACTCGGCATCGCGGCCGAGAATGCACGGCGCAGGCTGCGCTCGATGATGCGCACCGGCGACGAGAAGACAGCGACCGCCGAGCCTTTCAAGGGCGCCGACACCTATATGAAATTGCGCGAGACAGCGCTGACGGGAAACGCCGCGTTCTTCCAGACCGCGCTCGCCGATGCGCTCGACATCGATTTCGAGACCGCGCGATCGCTCACCGCCAACCAGAATTATGCCTCGCTGCTTGTCGCCTTGCGCTCGCTCGACCTCAGCGAAGACAGGGCCTTCCTGGTCACGGTTGCCGTCTATCCCAGCCAGTTCCCGCACCCGCAGGCTATCCGGACTTTCCTCGACCGCTACCGGCTGCTGCATCGCGAGGCGGCCCAGGACAAGATGCGGTCGTGGAGAGCGGAAATCCTTTCAAGGGTGGTTCGCGGCGCAGCACCTGCCAACAGCGATACACGCACCGCTTCGAACAGCGACGATGCGGCGGCTTCTTCCGGCCTCAGGGCGTCTTCACGGAAATAAGCTCCTCGACGGGCACGGCACCGGCCTCGATTTCGACCACCCAGATGTCGGGATCGAATTTTTTCTCCCGTTCCAGCCTGGCTTCGAGCACCGCGGGATCGTCACCAGCTCCGAGCAGAGTGAAAAACCGGTCGTCGGGCTTGGCCGAATCATAGCTTGTCTGCGGCGCCGGCCCGAACAGGGCAACCTCACCCAGCCTGCCCCGCGCCAGCACGAACACAGCGCCGGCCTCGGTCGCGCCACGCTTGACCACGGCGGCAAATCCACCGGCGCCGAAAATCCGGCGCAACAGGGCCGAAACCCACAGATCCGATGTGACGCGCATGAGAGAGCTCCCGAAACTGCCGGTTCTCTATCGATATTTCCGCCGCTCGGCGAGCCGTCGTTTCGGCCGTCAGTTGGTCAGGCCGATCTCGCGCATCTTGACATAGACGATCTCATCGGGCTCGCCGGTCTGCGGCAGCCCGAACAGCGACTGGAATTCCTTGATCGCCGCCTTTGTGCGCGCGCCGACGACACCATCCAGCTGCATGTCGTCATTGCCGAACGCCTTGAGCCCGGCCTGGATCTTGACGATGCGGGCATCGGGCGCTTGCGTCGCGGCATCCGCCTGCCCGGAATTTGTCTGTCCCGAACCTGTCTGCAAAGACACCGGAACGGCGGCCGGCATATCCGGGCGCGGCTGCGGTCTGGGCACGACGGAAGCTGTCTTCGGGGA
>NZ_RZPL01001070.1:0-1263 GCF_004022805.1 Mesorhizobium sp. M7A.F.Ca.CA.002.04.1.1
GAACATGCTTCCAGACATTGAAACGCTCGAACCGGTCGCCGACAGCGAAGGCGGTTTCCATCCGCTGGTCGCCGACAGCGAAGGCGGTTTCCATCCGCTGTTCGCCGACGTGCCGTCCTCGGTCGAGTTCAACAAACTGCGCAAGCGGCTGCTGCGGCTGACCCGGCAGGCGATCGAGGATTTCTCGATGGTCAAGCCCGGCCAGCGCTGGCTCGTAGCGCTGTCGGGCGGCAAGGATTCCTACGGCCTGCTCGCGGTGCTGCTCGACCTCAAATGGCGCGGGCTCTTGCCGGTCGATCTTCTGGCCTGCAATCTCGACCAGGGCCAACCGAATTTCCCCAAACATATCCTGCCGGACTATCTCGACAGCCACGGCATTGCGCACCGGATCGAATATCAGGACACCTATTCCGTCGTCACCGACAAGCTGCCGGCGGGCAGCACCTATTGCTCGCTCTGCTCGCGTCTCAGGCGCGGCCATCTCTACCGCATTGCACGCGAGGAGGGGTGCTCGGCGCTGGTGCTCGGCCATCATCGCGAGGACATTCTCGAGACCTTCTTCATGAACCTCTTCCATGGCGGGCGTCTCGCCGCCATGCCGCCAAAACTGCTCAATGACGAAGGCGACGTCATGGTGCTGCGGCCCTTGAGCTATTGCGCCGAGGTCGATCTGGAAAAATTCGCTGCCGCCATGCGATTCCCGATCATTCCCTGCGATCTCTGCGGCAGCCAGGAAGGTCTTCAGCGCAATGCCATGAAGGCGATGCTCGAGGACCTGGAAAAGCGCATGCCGGGCCGCAAGGATACGATGCTGCGCGCGCTGTCGAACAGCAGGCCATCGCATCTGCTCGACAGAAAGCTGTTCGATTTCGCTGCCCTCAAGACCCTCACCACAAGGCAAGCCGATGACATTTGACGACACCGCGATCGACTGGCTGGCCGGCATTCTGGCCGAGGCGGCACTGGCCGAGATCATGCCGCGCTTTCGCCGGTTGGGCGATGGCGATGTCAGGCAGAAGACGTCGGCCGCCGACCTGGTGACCGAAGCCGACGTCAATGCCGAGCGGCTGATCACCGCGCGGCTGCGCGAGCGGTATCCCTCAGCGATGGTCGTCGGCGAGGAGGCCTGTTCCGACAATCCAGCGCTTTTAAACGGGTTGGGCGATGCCGATCTGGCCTTCGTCATCGACCCGGTCGACGGTACTTTCAATTTCGCCTCCGGCGTGCCGCTGTTCGGCGTCATGCTGGCGGTCGTGGTCAAAG
>NZ_RZPL01001071.1:0-1261 GCF_004022805.1 Mesorhizobium sp. M7A.F.Ca.CA.002.04.1.1
GGTCGGTGCCTTGTGCCGGCTTGACCGTTTCAGGCGCGATCAGCGCCGCCATGATGTCGGGCCACTCGGTCGCCGCGAAGGACAGCGAAGCCGAAGCCGCGACCAGCCCGCGCAGCAGTTCGGCAAGCTTCTCGCCGGCGTCACCGGCATAGAGTTCGCCAAGGCCGCCGTCGGCGATGCGGCCGAGATTTTCGAGTGTCACGACACTGGCCCTGACAAGCGCGGCAAGGTCGGCGTCATCCCGGCCTCGGAAGGCTGCGAGCGGCGCCAGCGCCTGCTTGAGACGTTCGAGCAAATTCCGCGCAGTTTCGATAGAGCGCACGGTCAGCCGGGAAAACCAGAAGGGCTGCCGGCTGCCGCCGCCCAAGCCGGTGAGGCGGGCTTCGAACAGTTCCGGTAGCGAAACGATGTCGGGGCGGCCTGTGCCGCCGCGCAACGCCACCAGTTCGATCAGCTCCGCCGCGTGGCGCACATCGGCCCGTTCGAGGCCGAGGCCGAGCAGCGGATGCTTGAGCAGCGACAGCAGGCCAACCGGATCGCCTGGCCGGAACAGTGCCTCGAGCGCCAGCCTGAGCAGGCTGGCCGCCGGAGTGTTGGCGAGCGGTGTGCCACCGGAATCGTCGGCAACGACGCCGAAGCGCTGGAGCTCGATCGAGACGCGCCGCGCCAGCGCGCGGTCGCCGGTGACGAGAGCCGCCCTTTGGCCGGGCTGTTCGACCGCGCGCTTGAGCGCGACGGCGATGGCGACGGCCTCATCACGTTCGCTGGCGGCTTCGAGCAAGGTCACCTCGGCGAAGGCGCCGGCAATGTCGGACGCCGGGAAACCGGCACGTGTCTCGGCCCAGAGTTCGGTGGTTTCGGCCGGCCGCAGCGCTTCGCCGACAAGGGCAGCGCGAAGCGCACGTCGCGGTTCGGCCACGCCAATCTCCTCGACGTCGCCGCGCAATACGCCGATCTTGCCGATCAGCCTGGCCAAGCCATATTGCGGGTGGCCGAGTACGGCTGGACGCGCGCCAGGCGCGGCAATCGCCTGGAACGACGCTTCGTCCAGCGTCCGGTCGAGACCCGGCAGCACGATGGCGCCGCCGGGCAGGCGCGCGATCGCGGCAAGCAATTCGGCCGTCGCTGGTATCGAGCCGGTCGAGCCTGCGGCGATGACCGGGCCGGCGGGCGGATTGCGCTGCAGCCGCGCCGCCTCGGCGCGGATCAGCGCGCTGCGATGCGCGGCCGGATTGGAGCGGTCGCTTTCCGCGAGGAATTT
>NZ_RZPL01001072.1:0-1258 GCF_004022805.1 Mesorhizobium sp. M7A.F.Ca.CA.002.04.1.1
AGCGGGCCAACAAGGCGCTGCGCAGGCTCAAGACCTATCTCGGCCGGACCATTCGCGACATTTCTCGCCAGATCGCCGGCGATGCGGGGCTGGACGCGCTCTTCAAATGGCCGTTCTACCAGGCCGCCACCGTTCTCTAGCAACGCCAGCGCCAGCGCGGCCGCAAGATCTACAGCCTGCACGCGCACGAGGTGGAATGCATTGGCAAGGGCAAGGCGCATATGCCCTACGAGTTCGGTGTGAAGGTGTCGGTGGCCACCACGCTGAAGCGCTCCAAGGGCGGCCAGTTCGCCCTGCATGCAAAAGCGCTGCCCGGCAATCCCTATGACGGCCACACGCTGGCAAGCGTCATATCGGCCACATCAAGAACGAACACCGCATGGGCCGCAACTACCTCGCCGGCCAGCAGGGCGACGCCCTCAACGCCGTCCTGGCCGCCGCCGGATACAACTTCTCCCTCCTGCTCAGGTGGCTGAAGTGATTTTTGTGGCCCTTGATCGCCCTGCTTCAACTCCGGCCGAAGTCGGTCGCCGCTTAGCGTCTGGATCACGGTCGACCAGCACGAGTTCCAAAAATCCAACCTGCATCTCAGGCACCGCGTCCTGACCTCGGAAATCGAGGATCCAGTCTCGACAGAGTATTCGACAAGATGCGGACGTGTGTTACAATAACGAGCCGCAACTCATACCAGACATGAGCTCATATTTTGGGATAGTGGCCTCCAAGCGGTCAAGCCACGGACGCGAATGTCATCCGATAAAGGGTCGCGGCGTCATAGATGGGCAGTCCTGTCCTACGACGGATTGCTGACGTCACCATCGGGAACAATGTACATTCAAATAGGAGGGCGGCAATCCCCGGATGTGCGGCGCCAAGTCGCGCGACACAGGCTGCAACCTCCGACTCCATTTCAACAACACCAGCCGGCCACGCGTCACCTTCAATGCCGCCGATGACTACTCTTGCCTCTGCGGATGAATCTATGCCCAGCAGCTCTTTGCCGCAGTGTCTTGAGTCTGCGGCCACAACGGCGAGCTTTGCGTCAGCTGGAAGCTGCCGGAGTAGCGTGGGCGCCAGTAGCAGGCTCGACATGGCCACCGGGACTTCGACAGACGCGGCCACTGCAGCCTGGTACCGGATACTGAACCCGCAGTCCCCGGTTATCGCGACTGCTCCGCGCTCGACCAACCGCCTGGCAGCTGCAATGTAGGCCGGCTCGAGAGAAGCATCACCGGGAATGACCCTCTCCTCCAAAGCC
>NZ_RZPL01001073.1:0-1254 GCF_004022805.1 Mesorhizobium sp. M7A.F.Ca.CA.002.04.1.1
GGTTGATCGCGTCGGCCATCAGCAGCTGGGCGAAGATCGGCCCGGAGATGAAGCGGAAGGAGCGTTTTCCGGTCTCGTCCTGCTCCATCACTTCGGAGCCGAGGATATCGGACGGCATCAGATCCGGCGTGAACTGGATGCGACGCGAATCGAGGCCGAGCACGATGCCAAGTGTTTCGACCAGCTTGGTTTTGGCGAGACCCGGCACGCCGACCAAAAGCGCATGGCCACCGGCCAGCAGCGCCACCAGCGTGCGCTCGACGACGCTTTCCTGTCCGAAGATGACCCGGCCGACCCCGTCGCGGATCCGGGAGATGTCGGCAAGCGCCTTCTCGGCCTCGGCGATCATGTCCTTTTCGCTGATCGGGCTTTCCTTGACCATCACGCTCATGCCGCATCGATCCTTGTGGTTGGAATACCATGGCTGGAACAACGGCTGCACCATACCATAAGTTGCCGCGATTCGGCCTCGCGTGGCGCCTACATCGAAACTTAAATCACAGACTTAGGCTGACAAGCGGAACAACAGTGACTATTTCGTGACCATGACGGGACCCTTGGGACATCGTGAAGAAAGCCTGACTGATGCCACCGAGGCGCGTGGTCTCGAGGCGCTGATCTCGCGCGCCGCCCGTGCCGGCAAGGGCGCGGCACCTGTCGAACGCTGGAATCCCGACTTCTGCGGCGATCTGGACATGGAGATCAAGGCCGACGGCACCTGGTTCTATCTGGGCACGCCGATCGGGCGCATGCCGCTGGTGCAGCTTTTCTCCTCGGTGCTGCGCAAGGACGCCGATGGCAGGACCTATCTGGTGACACCGGTAGAAAAGGTCGGCATCCGCGTCGCCGATGCGCCGTTCATCGCCGTCGAAATGGACGTTTCGGGCAGCGGCGAGGCGCAGACAATCACCTTCCGCACCAATGTCGGCGACGTCGTCGAAGCCGGGCCGGAACGGCCGCTGCGGTTTGTCGATGAGAACGAGACCGGCGGGTTGAAGCCCTATGTGCTGGTGCGTGGCCGTCTGGAGGCGCTGGTGGCGCGGCCGGTGATGTATGAACTGGTCGGGCATGGCGAGGAGATCGAAATCGGCGGCGAGACGATGTTCGCGGTGCGCTCCAAGGGCGCCGTGTTCCCGATCATGCCGGCGGACCAGTTGAAGCGGCTGAGCGCGTGATGGACCAGGTGACGCCGGCGCCGTTTTCATCCGCGGATTTTCGCGCGCGCTTTGCCGTGCAGCCCGATGCACATGCAGG
>NZ_RZPL01001074.1:0-1253 GCF_004022805.1 Mesorhizobium sp. M7A.F.Ca.CA.002.04.1.1
GATCAGTTTCCTGTCATCCCAGCCGAGCCGTTCGCGCAACAGCCGCGTCGTCTTCTGGCAGTGGCAATGATAGGGATCGCCCTTCTCGAAATAGGGTTTTGGAATGCCGTGATAGGAGGTGATGACCACCTCCGGCTCGAAATCCAGCGTCGCCAGATGCCGTTCGATCGAACGCGCCAGCGCCTCGATATAGACCGGCTCGTCATAGTAGGGCGGCACGCTGCGGACGGCCGGCGCGCGGCGCATCTTCATCAGCGCGCGAAACAGCTGGTCGTTGGCTGTTGCCGTGGTCGTCGCCGAATATTGCGGATAGAGCGGAAACGAAAGAATGCGGTCGCAGCCCTGGTCGGCCAGACGCTGGGCAATGCTGGCGGTCGAAGGATTGCCATAGCGCATCGCCCAGTCGACGACGACATCAGGCAGGTCGCGCAGCGCTTCGGCCAGCTTTTCGGCCTGGGCACGGGTGTAGGTGCGCAGCGGCGACTCGTTCTTTTCCCGGTTCCAGATCCGGGCGTAATTGGCGCCCGACTTCTTGGGGCGCGTGGTGAGCACAAGTCCATAGAGGATCGGATACCAGATCGCCCTGTTGAGCTCGATGACGCGCGGATCGGACAGGAATTCACGCAGATACCGCCACATCGGCTTGAAATCGGTGCCATCGGGCGTGCCCAGATTGACCAGCATGACGCCGATCTTGCCCGCCTTGACCGGCGGATGCCCAGCGGGCAACGGGCCGAGCGCTTTTGCGACCTTGGGATCGGCAGGGGTGGGAAGCGTCATAAGGGTTCTCCGGGAGACGCGAACCTAACCATCTTGCGCGCGCATTCAATGCAGCGTCTGGCCGCACCTTAAAGCGGATTGTCCGAATGGATTCAGACGACCCGCTTTAACTCTTTGTTTTATGCATGTCGTTTTCCCAAAACCGAGGTCACTTTTGGGCGACATGCATTAGCCCGAAAACAGGACGCCCGTCCGGTTTTCGGACGGGCGGTGTCATTCAGGCATATAAGCGAGCTATTTCGGCGGGATGGTCAGGGTTGCGCCGACAGGAAGCCGGCGGGGTTCGTAGCCCTTGTTGGCGCCCGAAATGACCTTCCACCTGGCGCCGTCGCCATAGGCTTTCTTGGCCAGATCCCAATAGGTGTCGCCGGCAACGATGACATGGCTGGCTTCCGCTGGCGCGGCCTCAGCAGGCTTTGCCGGCTCGGCCGGTGCCGGCGCGGCTGGTGGCGCTGGCGGGGGGGGTGCTCCTT
>NZ_RZPL01001075.1:0-1244 GCF_004022805.1 Mesorhizobium sp. M7A.F.Ca.CA.002.04.1.1
CCGGAATACTGGGTCAAGTCGGACAGCAATTCGGTGAAAATATTCCGTGCCTTCGGCGATGCGGTTCGGCTGCACGCCGCAGCGAAGGCCGGCGCGCGGGCCGCAGCGGAATAATCAGTCGCCGGATTTTTTATCACGGGTGGCCGCCAGCGACAGCAGCGGCAGCGCCGGGGCATAGGATTCGTAGCCGTCGCCATCGGCAGCCGCGAAGGTGACGATTGGATCGGTGCCATTGGCGCTGAAGGCAACGGTGCCATCGTTTTGCTCGCGCCAGAACTTCGCCTGTTCTATGCCCGGCAAGAGCCGACGGCATTTGGGAGCAACGGTGAGCAACGACAAACCGTCCGAAATTTCGGCCCCGCGGCTGACTGCACAGACCGCCTCATCGCCATTGGCGACCAGCCTGTAGCTGTTGGACGGGGCGGCCTCGTTGGCTACGCTTTCCCGGCTGCCGCCATGAAACAGCTGAATGCCACCAAACAGCGCTGCGGCAGCGATCAATGCGGAAAGTGCTTTCATCATTCTTCATCCACGTACACGGACAGGTTGAACAATGATTCCAAAGGGTTAAGCTGACGTTAATAAATGTGGCAGCCACCGATCAGTTTCTAGCCTTCACATGCGCCGTCTCGGGCACCGGCGTCAGCGGCCGGCGCTCGGTGAACCAGGACACCAGATTGTCGACGCACAGATCCGCCATGGCGCGGCGTGTATGGTCCGAGGCCGAGCCGACATGCGGCAGCAGCGAGGTGTTGGGCGCGTCGAGCAGCGCCTTGGGCACGTTCGGTTCGTCGGCAAAGACATCGAGGCCGGCAGCGGCGATGGTGCCGTTGGCAAGGGCTGCCGCAAGCGCTGCCTCATCGACCGTGCTGCCACGGCCGATGTTGACGAAGACGCCGTTGGCGCCAAGCGCCGACAGTATCTCGGCATTGACCGCCTTCTCCGTCGAGGCGCCGCCCGGCGCGACCGAAATCAACGTATCCACGGCTTCGGCAAGCCCTTTCAGGGTCGCATGATAGTGGTAGGAAAGACCTTCGACACGGCGCCGGTTGTGGTAGGCGACCGGCAAGCCAAAGGCCTCCAGACGCCGGGCAATGGCCTGCCCGATGCGGCCCATGCCGAAAATACCCACACTGCGCCCGCGCAAGGTCAGCCGGCTCAGCGGATAGTTGCCCTTGCGCACCCAGCTGCCGTCGCGCAGCCAGGTCTCGGCGCGCGGCAGGTCGCGGATGGTGTTGATCAAC
>NZ_RZPL01001076.1:0-1243 GCF_004022805.1 Mesorhizobium sp. M7A.F.Ca.CA.002.04.1.1
CGCCAATGAAGGCAATGCCGATGAGCGGGATGGAGCGGGCTCTCAGGGCCTCGATCGACAACAGCGTATGATTGATGGTGCCAAGCGCGGTGCGGGCGCACAGTATGACCGGCAGCCGCCATTGTTCGAATATGTCAATGAACCTTGTCTGTCGATTGAGCGGCACCATCAGCCCGCCGGCGCCTTCGATGACGAGCGGTGTCGGCAGGACCGGAAATGAAAGATCGTCGGCCTCGATCGCGACGCCGTCGATTTCGGCTGATCGATGCGGCGACAGCGGCATCGTCAGTCGATAGACTTCGGGCAGCACGCGTCCGTCGGGCAAGCCGGAAAGCCGGGCGACGACCTCGCTGTCGGTCTCCTCGTTGAGGCCCGATTGCTCCGGCTTCCAGTAGAAGCCGTCGAGCAGCCCGGCAAGTCCGGCCGAAAACACTGTCTTGCCAATTCCAGTGTCTGTTCCGGTGACGACGATGCGTTTGGTCATGCTGTGGCCAACACTCCGACGAGAGCCTCGACCATGGCGGAAATGTCGGCTTCGTCGACGTTGAGAGTCAGCGAAATGCGCAGGCGCGACGTACCCTCAGGCACTGTCGGCGGGCGAATGCCGCGTATGTCGAAGCCGCGTGCCTGCAGTCCTGCCGCCACCGCCATGGTGCGGCTGTTATCGCCGATCACAAGCGGCTGGATCTGCGAGCCGCTGGGCATCACGCCGCAGCGTTCGGCCAATTGCCGGCTCGCGAAAGCGACACGCTCGTGCAACTGAGCACGACGCATAGGCTCGTCAGACAGAATAGTCAGCGCCTCACGTGCCGCGACTGCCATCAGCGGCGATGGTGCGGTCGCATAGATGAATGGCCGGCACCGGTTGATAAGATAGTCGCACAGTGTTCGCGGTCCGGTAACGAGCGCGCCGGATGCGCCAAGCGCCTTGCCGCATGTGTGGAGCGTGACGATGTTGTCGCGGCCTTCATACGCGGCGGCCAGTCCCCGGCCGTCCGGTCCCCAGACGCCGGTGGCATGCGCTTCATCGACGACGATGAATGCCTGGTACCGATCAGCCAGCGCGACCAGGCTCTCCATCGGCGCACGGTCGCCATCCATGCTGTAAAGGCTTTCGAAGGCGATCCACACCCGCCCCATGCCGCCTTCGGCGCGCCAGCGGGTGATTGCGTCCTCGACAGCGTCGACGTCGTTGTGCGCGGCCAGCTTGAACTCAGCGCGCCCGGCCTGGGCACCCTCATGC
>NZ_RZPL01001077.1:0-1233 GCF_004022805.1 Mesorhizobium sp. M7A.F.Ca.CA.002.04.1.1
GTCAGGGGCCGGCAAGAGCACGGTGTTTTCGCTGATCCTGCGTTTTTACGATCCCGAAACAGGCAAGATCCTGATCGACGGCGTCGATGTGCGCGAGGCCGATCCCGTTTCGGTCCGCCAGCGCATCGCCATCGTGCCGCAGGACGTCACCATTTTCGCGGCAAGCGCGCGTGACAATATCGGTTTCGGCCGGCCGGGAGCCAGCAAGACCGAAATCGAGACGGCGGCGAAGGATGCACTTGCCGATGAATTCATCCTCAAGCTGGAAAAAGGCTATGACAGCCAAGTCGGCGAGCGCGGCGTGACGCTGTCAGGCGGTCAGCGCCAGCGGGTTGCGATCGCCCGTGCCATCTTGCGCGACGCGCCGATCCTGTTGCTCGACGAGGCCACCTCGGCACTCGACGCCGAAAGCGAAACGCTGGTGCAGACGGCATTGGAACGGCTGATGCAGGGCCGCACCACGATCGTCATCGCCCACCGCCTGGCAACGGTGCTGAAGGCCGACAGGATCCTGGTCATGGATGGGGGCTCGATCGTCGAGGAAGGCACGCATCAAAGCCTTGTCGCCAAGGGCGGCATCTATGCACGGCTGGCCAAGCTGCAGTTCGAAACCGGCGCCAGTGCTTTCAGGGGCGCGGCGGAATAGGCAGATCTGGCGCTGTGGCGACAGCCGCTATGCGGCTCCATAGCGCTGTTTCAGATGGTTCACGAAATAGGTGGCGTTGAGCTTTTCGCCTGTGGCGCGTTCGAGCAGGTCCGGCGTCGACCAGCGTGACCCCTGTGACCAGATTTTTTGGCGGCGCCAGTCGTTGATCGCCTCGAAATTGCCTTTGGCGAGATCCTCGTCGGCGGCAGGATGCTCCCGCGTCAGCGCCGCCCATTGCTGTGCTGCCATCATCGCGCCCAGCGTGTAGGAGGGGAAGTAGCCGAAAGCTGCCCCGGGCCAATGCACGTCCTGCATTGGCCCGTCGGCTGGGTTGTCGATGGTGGAAAGGCCGAGGTAGTCGCGCATCTTGGCGTCCCAGGCTTCGGGCAGATCGGCCACCTCCAGCCGGCCCGAGACGAGTTCCTGTTCCAGTTCGTAGCGCAGGATGACATGCAGGGGATAGGTCACCTCGTCGGCATCGACCCGGATCAGGCCGCGTCCGACGCGATGCACGTGCGGCAGGATGTCGTCGAGCGACCAGGCTTCGCCGAGATGCTTTTCAACCACTGGCAGCGCCCAGCGCCAGA
>NZ_RZPL01001078.1:0-1231 GCF_004022805.1 Mesorhizobium sp. M7A.F.Ca.CA.002.04.1.1
CCTTCCACCTCACCGGCCAGGTCTGCACTTCGGCCGAGCGCTTCTTCGTCGTCGATTCCGTGCATGACCGCTTCGTCGCGCTGTTCGCCGAAAGGACGCGGGCGCTGCGCATCGGCAACGGCATGGACAAGACCGAGATCGGCCCGCTGGTCAGCGAAAGCGCGCGGACCAAAGTGATGCGCCTTGTGGATGACGCCATTGCCCATGGCGCCAAGGCGGTGACCGGCGGGCGCATCCCGCCGGCGCACAACATCGGCTGGTTCTACGAACCGACCATCCTGACCGGCGTCACCCCTGATATGGCGATCGTGCGCGAAGAGTGTTTTGGACCCGTCGCCGCCATCTGCCGGGTCAGGGATTTCGACGAGGCGATCCGGCTTGCCAATGACAGCCCGTTCGGGCTCGGCGCTTCGGTGTTCACATCGAATCTGGCCGAAGCCCACGAGGCGGCTGAACGGCTCGAAGCCGGCATGGTCTGGGTCAACAACCCGCTGATCGACAACGATGCCCTGCCGTTCGGCGGCTGGAAGGCCTCGGGCCTTGGCCGCGAGCTCGGACGCCAGGGGCTCGACGCCTTCCGCCGCTCCAAAATGGTGATCATCGACCACAAGCCTGCGATCCAGGACTGGTGGTATCCCTATCCCGACAGCTGGTTCCGCGAAACCGGCGGCCGCAAGCACGTCTGAGTGTTTCGAGCCTGGCTATCCCTGGACGCCAGCTCGGTGGCTATCCCTGGATAGCCAGCCCGACCATGAGCGGGAAAAGGCAATGCCGCCGAGTGAAACCCGGCGGCATCTTCTTTGACTGACCACTACCGTTTCGGCGGCGGTTCGTTACGGCGTCGTTTCCGTCTGCATCGCGGCAGCCGTCTGGTCGATCTTGCCGGCAAGGACGTCTTGAGCCCAGGACGTGACCGCGGCGTCGACGGGCTTGTTGGCCATATCCGCCAATGCCGCGTCGAGCGATGCATCATCGGTGCCGACCGCGGCCGCAGCAGCAGCAGCGTTGTCGGCAGCGACCTCGGCCTGCAGAGCAGCTATCTTCCCAGGCAGGGCCGCCTGATCTTCGGGCGACATCGCGGCAATCTGATCGGGTGTCAGGGACGTCAGCGCATCCAGCTTAGCCTGTGCTGCGTCGGCGGCGGCCTGAGCGACCTTGGCTTTGGCGGACTGCGTCACGAATGCCTGAAGGGCGGCGAATTTCTTGCTCTTCGAGTTCATATAGGCATTGA
>NZ_RZPL01001079.1:0-1229 GCF_004022805.1 Mesorhizobium sp. M7A.F.Ca.CA.002.04.1.1
TCGTGGCGCTTGGCTGCGCGCCTTCGGCAAAGCAACGGTCTGCGCGCGCCGCGCCCGGCACCCAATCGGCGAGCACCACGTTCGGCGGCAATGCGATGCTGTTTTGCGTGCGTCTGTCGGACGGGTATTTCTTCCCGGCGCCAAAGTCGCAATTCGCCGCCAGCGGTGATCTGAAGGAGACGGCCGATCAATGCCGTTACATCTGCGATGACCCCAGCGTCGACCTCTACACGTTGAACGATGCCAGCCTCGAAACCGACCAGATGGTCGCGCTCGACACGCGCAAGCCTTATACCGAACTGCCGGCAGCCTTCAGATATCGCGATGATGCGAATTTCAAGGCATGCGACGTCAAGCGATACTACCAGCGGGTCACCGAACTGCGAGCCAGGACTGTGACGCCCGCCAACATGCGCAATGCCATTATTCCGCTGCCGACGGCGAAGCCGGATCTCGGCACGGTTGCGGCCGTCCCTGGAATCGATGCCGAAGCGCCAGGTGCCGCCCAGCACCTTTCGATCGAGGCCGGCAAGCGGTCGGTGCGCGTGGTCGGCCCGGCGTTTTTCCCGGCCGAATGATCGCCGGCTTCCCCAATTGGCGATCACCGGTTGCGGCGTGCCTGCTGCGATGCGGTTGCCTGATCCGGCTGGAACAGAGAGGCGCTCATGGCGTTGTGATCGACATCAGCCGGGAGAAACGCCGTGGCTACGTTCCGGGAAATGCGGGTACTGGAGATCGTCGAAGATGACTCGCTGACCACCGAACAGAAAATCGCCGAACTGCGCGAGATCGAATCCGAGGCGCGTGGGCTGCAGCGGGCTGCCTCGGAGGGTCCGATGGACGACGATGACGGCTGGCAGGAAGATCTGCGTCAGGTTCGTCTTGCACTCGACAAGCTCGGTGCGAAGGAGCCGAAAAAGGGCGCTGCTTCACTGTGAGGCCGGGTCACCGAAGCTATCCGCGGATCGCGTCTTGATCGCATCCCATCCGAAAACCGGGTCCCGCTTTTAGGGACCCGCTCCGATCTAATCGCAGACCATGCGAGCTCTCTTGCCAGGCTCGCTGACGTTCCTGCAGGTCAGCGGCTTCGCTGGCGCCGATAGGGAAGCGGACGCAGGCAACCTCGTCTGGTGCCGTCTCGGTGCGGCATGGCTGACCTTGCGCTCGGAAAAACGCCGGTCCGGCTGCGGCGCCACAGGAAAAGCGCCGTTCTCGACCTCGGATTGCCC
>NZ_RZPL01000107.1:0-10842 GCF_004022805.1 Mesorhizobium sp. M7A.F.Ca.CA.002.04.1.1
CTACAGCGCCGCGCGTCCTCTTGGACGCGCAAAGGACGCTGTAGCACTTTAGATTCTGCGCATGATCCTTTCCGAAATCGACTTCGATTTCGGGGTCATGCGCTAGGAAGTCGGGCGTGAAGCCGCGAATGTCAAGGCAACAATTTTCCTCTGCCGGCAGGGAGCCGGATTCTGTCAGGGCATGTCAGCTGGAGTGCGCTGCGGTGAAACACAATTGGCCTGGCGGGCGAAGGAACACATCATCGTTTTGAACTCGAAGGAGGTGACGATGACAGCAATGACGGCTTCGATCCTCTGGCATCGGCTGGACGTGGAGGGGCATGATGCCTGTCTGCTTGCGCAGACCGATGGCGGGCACAGCCTCAAGGGACAAGCCATCTTCATCCAGGACGGCAAGCCGTGCTGCCTCGCCTACGGGGTGAATTGCGATGCCGGCTGGCACACGCGGGCGGCGCTTGTCGAAGGCTTTCTCGGCACGCGCCAGCTGCACTATGCGATCGAACGCGATTTCAACGGCCAGTGGACGCTGAACGGCGAAGTCCAGCAGGGTGTCGACGGTCTTGTCGACGTCGATCTTGGCTTCACACCGGCATCGAACCTGCTGGCGATCCGCCGGTATGGCCTCGGGATCGGCGAAGCGTCGCCTGCCCCGGCCGCCTACCTGACTTTCCCTGAACTGAGCCTGGTGCGCCTCGATCAGACCTATCGGCGTCTCGACACGGTTCGCTATGCCTATGCCGCGCCGGTGTTCGGCTATGACGAGACCCTCAACGTCTCGCCGCACGGCTTCGTTGTCGACTATCCCGGCCTTTGGAGACGCGCGGCTGCGTCAGGCTGAAGCGATTGTGATCAGTCCGCTGCGACCTGCGTCGTGCCAAGCACGTCACGCAGTTTCGCTGCCAGTTGCTCGATGGTGAAGGGCTTGGCGAGGAAATGCACGTCGTGGTCGAGCACGCCGTTGTGGACCACGGCGTTCCTGGTGAAGCCGGTGGTGAAGATCACCTTCAGCAGCGGCATGCGGGCAACGGCCTCTTCCGCCAGCTTGCGGCCGTTCATGACGGGCATGACGATGTCGGTGAACAGCAGGGCGACCTTCGGGTTTTCCGCCAGTTTCTGCAACGCTTCCTCGCCACTCGCGGCATCAATGACGGTGTATCCGAGTTCGCGTATGGCCTCGGTGGTGGAGACCCGCACGCGGGCATCATCCTCGACGACAAGGATCGTTTCGGCGACCGGTGCGGCGGAGTTGTCGCCGCGCCCGGTGGGCACGGCCGGCTCTTCGGCGCCGAAATACCGCGGCAAGTAGATCTTGATTGTCGTGCCTTCGCCGGGCTCGGAATAGATGTTGACGTGGCCGCCCGACTGTTTGACGAAGCCGAACACCTGGCTCAATCCAAGGCCGGTGCCCTTGTTGACCGGCTTGGTGGTGAAGAAGGGTTCGAAGGCCTTGGCCATGACATCGGGGGTCATGCCCGAACCGGTATCGCTGACGGCGATCATCACATACTGGCCGGCCGCGACTTCTGCATGGGCGGCGGCGTAGCTGTCGTCGAGATGGCTGTTGGCGGTCTCGATGGTCAGCTTGCCGTCATCGCCCATGGCGTCGCGGGCGTTGACGGCCAGGTTGAGAACGGCGTTCTCGATCTGGCTCGGGTCGGCATGGGTTTTCCACAAGCCTCCCGCCAGCACCGTTTCGATGCGGATGGTTTCGCCGAGTGCCCTACGGATCAGGTCGGACATCCCGGTCAGCAGGCGGTTGGCGTCGACGATCTGCGGCGCCAGCGGCTGCTGACGCGAGAAGGCGAGCAGCCGGGCCGTCAGATTGGCGGCACGGGTCGCGGCATCGATCGCCGCGTCGATGAATTGTGCGATGTCGTGCTCGCCGCGCGCCAGCTTGCGCTGGGCGAGGTTCATGGCGCTGATGATCACCGCCAGCATGTTGTTGAAGTCGTGGGCGATGCCGCCTGTAAGCTGGCCGACCGCCTCCATCTTGTGCATCTGGCGGATCTGGGATTCTGCCTTTTCACGTGTCTCGATCTCTCTGCCGAGCGCGACGTTCTTGCGCACCAACTCCTCCTGGGCGACCGCCACCTCAAGGAAGCGGCGGCGCGATTCCCTGATCGCGTAGCCGGCAAGCAGGAAGATCGCCAGCAGTGCCGCCACCGAACCGATGCGTAGCCAGGTCTCGACCTGGTCGGTATGCGCGTCGCGCGCGGCGACGGCTGCGGCGCTGATGCGTCGGACCGTATCCATGCTGGTTCGGATTTCGTCCATGACTGCCTTGCCCTGGCCGCTGCGAATCAGATCCAGCGCTTTCGTCGCATTGCCCTGGTCGTACAGGGCAATCGTCTCGGCCAGTTCAGCCTGCTTTTGCGAAAGCGCGTCCTTGATGTGGTTGATCGGCTGGACGAACTGGTCGTCGGGGGCGGTCAAGCTGTCGATACGGGCAAGTTGCCCCGGAATGGCGCCGACAGCGCTCCGATAGGGTTCGAGATAGGATTTCTCGCCGGTCAGCAGGTAGCCACGCTGGCCGTTCTCGGCTTCCTGTGCCAGAGAAAGCAGACCCGAAAGCAATTGCTGATATTCGATTGCCTCGCGCGCGGCGGCGCGGTTGGCCCGCTGTTCCTCGACCAGCATGGCACGGCTGCCGACAATAAGCGCCAGCACCGCAAAGCCTGCGACAAGCGGGAGCGATTGCCATCGCATGGCACGTCGAAACCGAGCAATCATCATCTGCTATGCCGAACCAAAAGAATTCCCCGCAGGCAGCATTTCGTAGGCGGCGCCGGGGCGGAAGGCAATATGCCGGCTTCTGGAGCCGGCAATTGGCCGCCAGCCTTGCGAAACCTTCGTCATTTGGCTAAGGAGGCCGCGCATTCAGCGGCCGGCGTCAGCCGGCCTTCCGCTTTTCGGGATTCCGGCTTTTGGCTGGGATCCGGCTTCAGGCAAAGGCATTTCGCTCCCATGGCGCGCATCGTGATGAAATTCGGCGGAACCTCCGTCGCCGACATCGCCCGCATCCGCAACGTGGCGCGTCACGTCAAACGCGAGGTCGACGCCGGCCATGAGGTGGCGGTGGTCGTTTCGGCGATGGCCGGGAAGACCAACGAACTGGTCGGCTGGACGCGTGAGGCCTCGCCGATGCATGACGCACGCGAATATGATGCGGTCGTCGCTTCCGGCGAGCAGGTCACGGCCGGCCTGCTGGCCATCACTTTGCAGAACATGGGCGTGCACGCCCGCTCCTGGCAGGGCTGGCAGATCCCGATCAAGACCGATAATGCGCATGGGGCGGCGCGCATCCTCGACATTGACGGTGCGTTCCTGATCAAGCGCTTCGGCGAGGGCCAGGTGGCGGTGATTGCCGGGTTCCAGGGCATCGGCCCGGACAATCGTATTGCCACGCTCGGCCGCGGCGGCTCCGACACCAGTGCTGTCGCCATCGCCGCGGCGGTCAAAGCCGATCGCTGTGACATCTACACCGATGTCGACGGGGTCTACACCACCGATCCACGCATCGAGCCCAAGGCGCGGCGGCTGGCCAAGATCTCGTTCGAGGAAATGCTTGAAATGGCCTCGCTCGGCGCCAAGGTTCTGCAGGTGCGTTCGGTCGAGCTTGCCATGGTGCACAGGGTGCGTACCTTCGTGCGGTCGTCCTTCGACGATCCCGATGCGCCCGGAATGGGGGATTTGCTCAATCCGCCCGGAACGCTCATTTGCGACGAGGAAGAGATCGTGGAACAGCAGGTCGTCACCGGAATTGCCTACGCCAAGGACGAAGCGCAGATTTCACTGCGCCGGGTCGGCGACCGGCCGGGCGTTGCCGCCGGCATCTTCGGGCCGCTGGCCGCGGCCAACATCAATGTCGACATGATCGTCCAGAACATTTCCGAGGACGGCAAGTTCACCGACATGACCTTTACCGTGCCGTCGGGCGATGTCGACAAGGCGCTGGCCGTGCTTGAACGCCTCAAGGCCTCGATCGGCTACGATGTCGTGCAGTCGGAAGCCGGCATGTCGAAGGTTTCGGTCATCGGCATCGGCATGAGGAGCCATGCCGGCGTCGCCGCCACCGCTTTCAAGGCGCTGGCCGACAAATCGATCAACATCCGCGCCATCACGACCTCGGAGATCAAGATTTCGATCCTGATCGACGGCCCGTATACGGAACTTGCGGTTCGTACTTTGCATTCCGTCTACGGTCTGGATAAGCAGTAGCGAGAACGATTTGAGTTGTTGCGTGTGCGCCGGTCGCGGTGGAAACTGCGGCGGGCAGAATGCCCATTGGAGAACAAGCCGCGATGCGTGATCAGGCCAGTGGCCCGCGCGTTTTGCTCAAACGGCTCCGCGAGCTCATGCAGGAGCCGCTGGAGCCGCAGGAGCGGCTTGACCGGATTGTGCGCGACATCGCCTCCAACATGGTCGCGGAAGTCTGCTCGCTCTATGTGCTGCGTGCCGATTCGGTGCTCGAACTCTACGCCACCGAAGGCCTGAACCCGAACGCCGTCCATTTGGCGCAGTTGCGGCTGGGCCAAGGCCTGGTCGGCACCATCGCCGCCAGCGCGCGGCCGCTCAACCTGTCCAATGCGCAGGAACACCCTGCCTTCGCCTACCTGCCGGAGACCGGGGAAGAGATCTACAACTCGTTCCTGGGCGTGCCGGTGCTGCGGGCAGGGCGCACGCTGGGCGTGCTGGTGGTGCAGAACAAGACCATGCGCCACTACCGCGACGACGAGGTCGAGGCGCTGGAAACCACGGCGATGGTGATCGCCGAGATGATCGCCACCGGCGATCTGGCGCGGCTGACCCGGCCCGGCCTCGAACTCGATCTGCGCCGTCCTGTCAGCTTCACCGGCCTGTCCTTCAATGAAGGCGTCGGGCTTGGCCATGTCGTGCTGCACGAGCCGCGCATCGTCGTCACCAATCTGTTCAACGAGGACAGCGAGGAAGAGGTTCGCCGGTTGGAGACCTCACTCAGCTCGCTCAGGCTGTCCATCGACGACATGCTGGAACGCCGCGACGTCGCCTTCGAGGGCGAGCATCGCCAGGTGCTGGAAGCCTATCGCATGTTCGCCAACGATCGCGGCTGGGTGCGACGGCTGGAAGAGGCGATCCGCAACGGCCTGACGGCCGAAGCGGCGGTGGAAAAGGTGCAGAGCGACATGCGCGCCCGCATGCTGCACATGACCGATCCCTATCTGCGCGAGCGGATGAGCGATTTCGACGACCTCGCCAACCGCCTGCTGCGCCAGCTGATGGGGCGCGGGCCGGAAGATGTCGCGGCATCGCTGCCTAAGGACGCCATCATCGTCGCCCGTTCGATGGGGGCTGCCGAACTGCTCGATTATCCCCGCGACAAGATGCGCGGGCTGGTGCTCGAGGACGGTGCAGCGACCAGCCACGTCGTCATCGTCGCGCGTGCCATGGGCATCCCCGTCGCCGGCCAGATGAAGGGCGCTGTTTCCATGGCGGAAAACGGCGATGCCATCATCGTCGACGGCGAGGAGGGCGTGATCCATTTACGGCCGCAGCCCGATCTCGAGGCCGCTTATGCCGAAAAAGTGCGTTTCAGGGCGCGCCGGCAAGAGGTCTACCGCGAACTGCGCAAGAAGCCGTCGACGACCAGGGATGGTGTCCAGGTCGATTTGCTGATGAATGCCGGTCTCGCCGTCGACCTGCCGCAGCTTGCCGAAGCGGGTGCGGCCGGCATCGGTCTGTTCCGCACCGAATTGCAATTCATGGTCGCTTCCACCTTTCCCCGGGCCGAGGCCCAGGAAAAGCTCTACCGCGACGTGCTCGAAGCGGCGCGCGGCAAGCCCGTCACCTTCCGCACCATCGACATTGGCGGCGACAAGGTGCTGCCCTATTTCAAGGGCGCGATCCAGGAAGAGAACCCGGCGCTTGGCTGGCGGGCGATCCGCCTGACGCTCGACCGGCCGGGCCTGCTGCGCACCCAGATACGCGCTTTGCTCAAGGCCAGCGGCGGGCGTGAGCTGAAGCTGATGCTGCCGATGGTGACCGAACTCGGCGAGATCACCCAGGCACGCGAGATCATCGACCGCGAGGTGCGGCATTTGTCGCGCTTTGCCCATCATTTGCCGACCAGCCTGAAGCTGGGGGCGATGCTTGAAGTGCCGTCGCTGCTGTTCCAGCTCGATGAATTGATGAAAGCGGTCGATTTCGTCTCGGTCGGTTCGAACGATTTGTTCCAGTTCGTCATGGCCGTCGACCGCGGCAACACGCAACTGGCCAACCGCTTCGACACGCTGTCGGCACCCTTCTTGCGCGTCCTCAAGCAGATCGCCGATGCCGGCGTCCGCAATCACACGCCGGTGACGCTATGCGGCGAACTCGCCGGCAAGCCGATCTCGGCGATGGCGTTGATCGGACTCGGTTTCCGCTCGATCTCGATGTCGCCGGCCTCGATCGGGCCGGTCAAGGCGATGCTGACGGAACTGCCGCTGGACGAATTGAAGGCGTTTTTCGACGACAATCTGATGGCTCCGGCACAGGGCCTGCCGATGCGGGCGCTGCTGCAGGCCTTTGCCGACGACCGTTCGATCCCGTTATAGCAGCCTCATCATGGTCAATTTGCCCCGCGATCGTATGGATCAAGTCGTCAAGCGTTTCGAGATGCTCGAAGCGCAGATGTCGGCCGGCCCGGCGCCGGACGCCTATGTGCGCATGGCGTCCGAATATGCCGAAATCCAGGACATGGTGGCCAAGGTCAGGGCGCTGCGCGCGGCCGAGCATGAACAGGCCGACCTCGAAGCCATGCTTGCCGACAGGGGCACCGACGCCGAGATGCGGGCGCTGGCCGAGGCCGAGCTGCCAGGGGTCGAGGACCGCATCGAGGCGCTGCAGAAGGACATTCAGATCCTGCTGTTGCCCAGGGATGCCGCCGACGACAAGAACGCCATTCTCGAAATCCGCGCCGGCACCGGCGGCGATGAGGCCGCGCTTTTCGCCGGCGACCTGTTTCGCATGTACGAACGCTACGCCGCCGAACGCGGCTGGCGTTTCGAGACCGCCTCGGCCAGCGATGGCGATGCCGGCGGCTACAAGGAAATCATCGCCACGGTGTCGGGCAAGGGCGTCTTTGCGCATCTGAAATTCGAATCCGGCGTGCATCGCGTGCAGCGCGTGCCGGCGACCGAGGCCAGCGGGCGCATCCACACGTCGGCGGCAACCGTCGCGGTGCTGCCCGAGGCCGAAGAGGTCGACATCGACATCAGGGCCGAAGACATCCGCATCGACACGATGCGCGCCTCGGGTTCGGGCGGCCAGCACGTCAACACCACCGATTCGGCCGTCCGCATCACCCATCTGCCGACCGGCATCATGGTCGTGCAGGCTGAGAAATCGCAGCACCAGAACCGCGCCAAGGCGATGCAGATCCTGCGCGCCCGCCTCTATGATCTCGAACGCGGCAAGGCTGACGAGGAGCGCTCCGAATCGCGCAAGTCACAGGTCGGCTCCGGTGACCGCTCGGAACGCATCCGCACCTATAATTTCCCGCAAGGGCGCGTCACCGACCATCGCATCAATTTGACGCTCTACAAGCTCGACCGGGTGATGATGGGCGAACTCGACGAGATCATCAACGCGCTGATCGCCGATCATCAGTCCAAGCTGCTCGCCGACATCGGCATCGATGACTGACCTGCCCAACGCGCTCGGGCCGCTGCTGCGGGAAGCGCGGGCTCGGCTCGGCAGCACCGTCGACGACCCGGCGCTCGATGCGAGGCTGATCGTCGAGCATTTTTCGGGCACGACGCGCACGCAAGCCATTGCGGACCCCGAACGCAGGGTCGGCGCCGGCGCTGTTGCCGAAATCGATGCCGCGTTGAGACGCCGCGCCGGCGGCGAACCTGTGCATCGCATCCTCGGCTATCGTGAATTCTACGGTTTGCGCCTGGCGCTGTCGCCGGAAACGCTGGAACCGCGGCCGGATACCGAAACGCTGGTCGAGGCGATATTGCCCTTCGTCAAGGCGGTTGCGACGCAGGAAGGCGAGTGTCGCATCCTCGATCTTGGCACCGGCACCGGCGCCATTGCGCTGGCGCTGCTCAGCGTCGTGCCGACGGCTAATGCCACCGGCGTCGATCTGTCCGCGGGTGCGCTGGCGACGGCGGCCCGCAATGCCGGGCAACTTGGTCTTGCGGGCCGGTTCACGGCGCTGCAGTCGGACTGGTTCGAAAAAGTTTCCGGCCGGTACCATGTAATTGTCGCAAACCCTCCCTATATATCTTCCGAAGACATTGGAAATCTGCAGGACGAAGTCCGCAATTTCGACCCGCGCCTAGCCCTGGATGGCGGCGCGGACGGTCTGAACCCCTACAGAACCATCGCTGCGGAAGCGGCAAGGTTTTTGGAAATTGAAGGCAGAATTGCGGTCGAGATCGGCCATACGCAACGCAACGAGGTCTGCGAGATATTCACTGCAGCCGGCTACGTGCCGGGCAGTGTTTTCCGTGACCTCGGTGGAAACGACAGGGTTATTGTCTTTGAAAGGATAAAGCCTTGACGCAGTGCAAAAAAGCGCTTGGCAATGCCGGGGAATGCGGCTAGGGTCGCCTTAACCGGATGAGACGAAGCAGGCAGTGCTCTTAGCGATTCGGTTTTCCTTGGAAATAGCTGCCTTCTTGCGCAAACGATGCCCAAGCTTCGTGCGGGAATCGTCCGGCAAGTGATGTAACCGGAACAGGATGACACGTGGCGCCAACGCAATCGATGCGGGCGAACGCCGGTGAAGAGACGAAACGGCTGGCTGCATGAGCGCCTCCGTTCGTGAAGAGTTTTTCGAAAATTTCAAAATGAAGAGAGTTTGATGAGGCCACAACAGCAGAACAGGCGCATGCGCGGTCGCAACAACAATGGCGGCGGCGGTGGTAACAATAACAACAATAACAACAACAACCGCAAGGGGCCTAATCCCCTGACGCGCAACTACGAGAGCAATGGCCCGGACGTGAAGATCCGCGGTTCGGCTCAGCAGATCGCCGAAAAATACGCCACCCTTGCCCGTGATTCACACAGCTCCGGCGACCGGGTCATGGCGGAGAACTATCTCCAGCACGCCGAGCATTACAATCGCATCATCGCGGCCGCACAGGCGCAGATGCCGATCCAGAACACGCAGCAGAATCGCGATGATTTCGACGATGATGGCGATGAGGACCGCGACGATTTCGACAATAGCGGCAACAACAGCAACGCTGCTTCCGACGTCCAGATCCCGGTGGTCAACCATGGCGCCGGCCCGCAGCCGGTTATCGAAGGTACGCCGGCCGAGGTCGCGCTGAACCGGGAAGGTGGCCGCGAGGCCCGCGATAACAATGGCGGGCGCAACAATGGCGGCCGCGACAACAATGGCGGGCGCCATCGTGATCGCCGCCCCAATGGCGGCTATGGCCAGAACGGCCAGCGCGACTTTTCATCGTCCGCCGAGCAAGGTGGTCAGCCCCAGGGCAACGAGATCCCGGTCCAGGGCGAAGCCGTTTCGCCGACCGAATCTGTGGCGCCGGCCGAACCGGCTCCGTCGTTCGAGAACCTTTCCCCGGCAGGTCTTGCCGCCCAGGCCGAACTCAACGAGGCGGCCGCCGAAAGCGGTGCTGCCCGTCGTCCGCGTCGTCCGCGCCGCCCGCGCGTCAACGCCGATCAGGTTGATGGCGGTAGTGACAATGCCAGTTCCGGGACCGACGCCGGCGAGGTGGCTGCGGCCCCGGCCGACAGCGGCAACGCCCAACCGGTCAATGTCGATATCGATAACTGACCCAACGGCATTTCAAGGCATTGAGCGGCGGAGAGAAATCTCCGCCGTTTTCGTTTGGGCGGCCGTGCAATATTATGTGGTTGCCGATATCGGGACGTCTTGAGGGTTCAGCGCCTGTGCACCATATCAGCCTCAACTGGACCCGGCTCGAATGAGCGGGTCCGTCACCGCAATCGGATCCGGTGCCGCAAAGCGGGCCGGTGATGGAAGGAGACAGATATGAACCTTGAGAAATACTCAGAGCGCGTGCGCGGCTTTATCCAGTCCGCGCAGACCATGGCGCTTTCCCGCAACCACCAGCAATTCACCCCTGAACATATCCTGAAAGTGCTCGTCGACGACGACGAGGGCTTGGCCGCGTCGCTGATCGAACGCGCCGGCGGCAACATCCGCGACGTCAAGCTTGGCGTCGAGACGGCGCTCGAAGCGATGCCCAAGGTCGAGGGCGGCAATGGCCAGCTCTATCTGGCCCAGCCGCTGGCGAAAGTGTTTTCGACCGCCGAGGAACTGGCCAAGAAAGCCGGCGACAGTTTTGTCACGGTCGAGCGGCTCTTGCAGGCGCTCGCCATGGAAAAGTCGGCCAAGACCGCCGACATATTGGCCAAGGCCGGCGTCACCGCGCAGGCGCTCAACCAGGTCATCAACGATGTCCGCAAGGGCCGCACCGCCGATTCGGCGAGTGCCGAACAGGGCTACGACGCGCTGAAGAAATACGCGCGCGACCTGACTGCGGATGCCCGTGCCGGCAAGCTGGACCCCGTGATCGGCCGTGACGACGAGATCCGCCGCACCATCCAGGTGCTGTCGCGCCGCACCAAGAACAATCCGGTGCTGATCGGCGAACCCGGCGTCGGCAAGACGGCGATCGCCGAAGGCCTGGCACTGCGCATCGTCAATGGCGACGTACCGGAATCGCTGAAGGACAAGCAGCTGATGGCGCTCGACATGGGCGCGCTGATTGCCGGCGCCAAATATCGCGGCGAGTTCGAGGAGCGGCTGAAGGCCGTGCTCTCCGAAGTCACCTCGGCCAGCGGCAACATCATCCTGTTCATCGACGAGATGCACAC
>NZ_RZPL01001080.1:0-1222 GCF_004022805.1 Mesorhizobium sp. M7A.F.Ca.CA.002.04.1.1
CTATGCGGCCGGCGACGTGCGTCGTGGCCAGTCGCTGGTCGTCTGGGCGATCCGCGAGGGCCGCCAGGCTGCGCGCGCGATCGACGAGGCGTTGATGGGGTCGAGCGTTCTCCCGCGCTGAGCCCGGCCTCAGAGCCGCGCTGCGAGACTAACGATTGATCGCGGTCGTGGTGTCGGTCGCGGCTGCGGCCTTCGGCGGCCAGGAGAAGTCGTCAGCGCGGCCGGGCGATGCAATCGGTGCCTTGCCCTCGACCACAAGCTTTTCACCGGGCAGGTCCGGATTGGCCTTAGCCGGCGGTGCCGCGCCAAGCAGCTCCGAGCCGCCGTCGAGTGCCGGATCGCTGAGCAGCATCGGCGCGGTGCGGTCGATGACGATGGGGGGCGCGGCCGGCGCCGGCGTCTCGACAGGGGCGCCCGCCGGAGCGGACGGTGTAATCATGCTTCCCGGCGCGGTCAGGCCGAGGATCTTCAGCAGCGGTTTTTCGGTGTAGAAGGCGAGCTTGCGCTTGCCCGCCTTCGAGATATTGATGCCGTCATCGGCGCGCAGCCGCACCGGCTGGCCGTTGATGTCGGGGCCGCTGGTGACGAAGGCGCCGTTCTCGTCGACAAAGCCGTCCCAGATATCGACGAATTCGCCGCCATGGCTTTCTGCGGCCTGATGGTA
The DNA here is from genome assembly GCF_004022805.1 of Mesorhizobium sp. M7A.F.Ca.CA.002.04.1.1. Lineage (NCBI taxonomy): Bacteria > Pseudomonadati > Pseudomonadota > Alphaproteobacteria > Hyphomicrobiales > Phyllobacteriaceae > Mesorhizobium > Mesorhizobium sp. M7A.F.Ca.CA.002.04.1.1. The sequence continues at coordinate 665 of NZ_RZPL01001080.1, forward strand.
GATGTCGTTGAAGGCAAGCATATCCGAGGTCATCTTCGGCACCCGGAACGCCGGCATGCCGACCCAAAGGAAGGGGACCTTGGCCGCGGCGATGGCTTTGCCCAGCGCGTCGGTCCTGCGTTCATATTCCTTGGTCCAGTTCTCGGAACGTGGCTGTTCGCGCACGTCGCCCACCTTCATCGACTGGCGGTCGTTGGAGCCCAGCATGACGATCACGGCGGCGGGTTTTTCGGTCTCGATCAGCGATTTGATCTGTTCGGGCCAGTTGTAGAAATCATCGCGCACGAAGCCGGACGAGCCATTGCTGCGAACGACGATCCTGACGCCGGCATTCTCTGCGAAAGCGCTGTCGAGGCCTTCGGCGAGGCCGGCCGCCATGAAGTCGCCGACCACCAGGACGGTGCGCGCGTCCGGCGCCTTGTCGACCACCGGGATTTCCGGTTCCGCGGGCGGGCGCGGGGCGCGGGGTTTTTTCGCCTTGGGCCTGGGCCTCGGCTTCTGGATATCCAAGGGCGGCTCAATGCGCTCGCTGCGGCGCGGAAACAAAAGGTCGCGCAA
>NZ_RZPL01001081.1:0-1221 GCF_004022805.1 Mesorhizobium sp. M7A.F.Ca.CA.002.04.1.1
CAAAAAGCTCGGCGTCCAGCATGTCGTCGACGCGTCCAAGGAAAAGCTGCGCGATGTCATGCCGGCACTCGGCATGACCGAGGGTTTTGATGTCGGCCTCGAAATGTCGGGCGCAGCCCCCGCCTTCCGCGACATGATCGACACCATGAACAACGGCGGCAAGATCGCCATTCTGGGCATCGCCCCGACCGGATTCGAGATCGACTGGAACAAGGTCATCTTCAAGATGCTGCATCTCAAGGGCATCTATGGCCGCGAGATGTTCGAGACCTGGTACAAGATGATCGCGCTGGTGCAGGGGCCGCTGGATGTTTCCGGGCTTATCACGCACCGCATCGGCATCGACGATTTCCAAGCCGGCTTCGATGCAATGCGCAGCGGCAGTTCCGGCAAGGTGGTGATGGATTGGTAGATGCCGCCCTAACGCAGAATTCTGTTTTTCATCAGCCATTTCACGGAGCGGGGCCACGCGTAGTTCGCACCCATGCGAAGATCGGTAAACCCCTCCGAAACATGTTTCCCGGTTTCGGCGTCAAGGATGCGAATGAACATAGTATGTTCTGTTCGGTTGACGCGCGTTACGACGCCAAGCAAGGCAAGCGACGCGCCGTGCTCCTTGGCAATCGGGCCTTCACAACCAGCGCAGTTGCGCAATCCGTGCGGCGCCGTGGCCTGTGTATCCCTCGCCGGCACATCAATTACTGTAAAACGCCCAGACTGGGAGAGCATGTCCTTAGCAACTTGTGCTGATTCCGACAGATAGCGCCTGTCATATTCATCCGGGGGAATTATTCCCGCCCCGGCGCTCTTGTCCTCCAATTCGAAAGGGAACACTTCGATCGACATCGGCTTTGTCTGCTGCGCCTGCGCAAATGTGCAGGTGCCTACAAGCAGCGTCACCAGGACACTTAATGTGCGAATGCTCATCGTAGTCCTCCTGTCGGTATGATGGGCATTATACGCGGCCTGACAACGCAAATAACGATTAAATCGAAAGCAATGCTATGCTTCGGGAGTTTCCACGCAGTCTCGCTCGAACTCCGTCGTTCAGAGTGATTGGCTTGATCTTGGACTAACTCTTGCTCGGGACCAGACTGGTCTCCAATGCAGCCAGTCCGCTGGTGATCGCCGTGCGCTCTTCAGCGCTGAGCCTTGCCAGCAAATCCCGTTCGAACGCCTTCGCCAGCGGCACCATCTCGCGATAGGCGGCAAGCCCCGTTC
>NZ_RZPL01001082.1:0-1214 GCF_004022805.1 Mesorhizobium sp. M7A.F.Ca.CA.002.04.1.1
GACATAGGTGACGTCGCGGCCGAACGCCTTGTTCATCTCCTCATAGACACGCTGCGGCTTCAGCGGCACCTGGTCGAAATGCGTCTTGCGCTTCATCGTCTTCTTGCGAGCCTGGCATTCCTTCGCCCAGCCGGACCAGTCGCGCAGTCTGCCTGCCGTCTTCCACTCGGTGGCGACGTCGAGCAGCATCTTCAGCGCAGCACCAGCATCCGAAACGACGCCGAGATCCGGCGCGAAGACACGGCCGATCTGCGTCGGCTCGATGTCGACATGGATGAATTTTTTGCCCTTGGTATAGACATCGACGGAGCCGGTGTGACGGTTGGCCCAGCGGTTGCCGATGCCGAAGACGAAATCGGCTTCCAGCATCGTCGCATTGCCATAGCGGTGCGAGGTCTGCAGCCCGCACATGCCGGCCATCAGCCGGTGGTCGTCGGGGATCGCGCCCCAGCCCATCAAGGTCGGGATGACCGGCACGCCTGAAATCTCGGCGAATTCGATCAGCAAATCCGACGCATCGGCGTTTATGATGCCGCCGCCGGCGACGATCAGCGGCTTTTCGGCGGCGTTGAGCATCGTCAACGCCTTTTCGGCCTGGGCGCGCGTCATGGCCGGCTTGAACGGCGTCAACGGCTCATAGGCATCGATGTCGAATTCGATCTCGGCCAGCTGGACGTCGACCGGCAGGTCGATCAGCACCGGACCCGGCCGCGACGAGCGCATCAGGTGAAAGGCCTTCTGCAGCGCCATGGGGACGAGATAGGGCTCCATGACCGTGACCGCCCATTTGGCGACCGGCGCGGCAATGGCTGATATGTCGACGGCCTGGAAATCCTCCTTGTTCAGCCGCGCCCGCGGCGCCTGGCCGGTGATGCACAGGATCGGAATGGAATCCGCAGCGGCCGAATAGAGCCCGGTGATCATGTCGGTGCCGGCCGGACCCGAAGTGCCGATGCACAGGCCGATATTGCCTGCCTTGGCCCGGGTAAAGCCTTCCGCCATGTGCGAGGCGCCCTCGACGTGACGGGCAAGCACGTGGCGGATCGTTCCCCTCGCCTTCAGCGCCGAATAGAACGGATTGATCGCCGCGCCCGGCACGCCGAAAGCGCAGGAAATGCCTTCCTTTTCGAGAACGAGAACCGCGGCATCGACAGCGCGCATCCTGGCCATTTTCCAGCCCTCCACGGGTTTGTCATTGTTGGATTGGCTGAGGA
>NZ_RZPL01001083.1:0-1209 GCF_004022805.1 Mesorhizobium sp. M7A.F.Ca.CA.002.04.1.1
ACGCGACATGGTGGATCCGGCAGGCGATCACGCGTTCGATCGCCGATCAGGCGCGCACCATCCGCATTCCGGTGCACATGATCGAAACGATCAACAAGATCGTGCGCACCTCGCGCCAGATGCTGCACGAGATCGGCCGCGAGCCGACGCCGGAAGAACTGGCCGAAAAGCTTGCCATGCCGCTCGAAAAGGTACGCAAGGTCTTGAAGATCGCCAAGGAGCCGATCTCGCTCGAAACGCCGGTCGGCGACGAGGAGGATTCGCATCTGGGCGATTTCATCGAGGACAAGATGGCGATCCTGCCGATCGACGCGGCGATCCAGGCCAATCTGCGCGAGACCACCACGCGCGTGCTGGCCTCGCTGACGCCGCGCGAGGAGCGCGTGCTCAGAATGCGCTTCGGTATCGGCATGAACACCGACCACACGCTGGAAGAAGTCGGCCAGCAGTTCTCGGTTACCCGCGAGCGTATCCGCCAGATCGAAGCCAAGGCGCTGCGCAAGCTCAAGCACCCGAGCAGGTCGCGCAAGCTGCGCAGTTTCCTGGATAGCTGAGACTTACCGATGCAAAGAGTTCAAGGGCGCCGATGGCGCCCTTTTTTGTTTGTGGGGCGCACTCTTGCGGGCCGGGCCCTTCGGGAGGATAATTTCGCTGTCGGATGCATTTCTGGGCGATAACCCGGATGCCCGCCCCGGCGAAGCCGCCGTGCTCCGTGGCCCCGGAGGGAGGTGTGCCATGACAAGCTACATCGTGCTGATGAACTGGACGGAGCAGGGTGCCAGAAACGTGCGCGAGTCACCGAAGCGGCTCGACGCCGCCAGAAAGCAGCTGGGAGACATGGGCGGATCGTTCAAGGCGTTCTACCTGACCATGGGCGAATACGACATGGTGGCGATGGTCGAAGCGCCCGACGACGCGGTGCTGGCGCGCTTCTCGCTGATGCTGGCGGCAGCCGGCAATGTCAGGACGCGGACGCTGAAGGCCTTTCCCGAATTGGCCTACCGCGAGATCGTCACCTCGCTCGGATAGAGCCTGTAGCGGAAGGGCCGGACCGGCTGGCCCGATACATTCTCCTTCGCGCGAGCGACCGAGCGACGTCTTGACGGCGCCCGATCGTTCGTGGTCCTTCAAGTTTGCGCTACCAACCAAATGCCGGAACTATGCTGACCGTCTGGTACAATACGCGCTGCCCGGTCTGCGATGCCGGGA
>NZ_RZPL01001084.1:0-1206 GCF_004022805.1 Mesorhizobium sp. M7A.F.Ca.CA.002.04.1.1
GTCCTGGGCCGCGGCACGCTGCCGGCCGATGAAAAAGGCAACCAGGCCGACGGCAACGACGATGGCCAGTACGAGCAAGGACGACATGGACCCACCCCAAGGGAAATTCTAACGCAGCCACCATTGCGGCCTGCGGTGAAACCGGGGCGCGGATTTGACCCGCACCCCGGTTCGGCAGCTTGATTACATCGACTTTCCGGCGGCGAAAGCGTCACGCTGGGCCTGACGCTCGGCATCCGGAGCAGCAACGAGGCCGTATTCGGCGAGCGGGCTTTCCGGGCCAACCATCTGGTCGTCGAGGAAGAACTCGACATATTCCTTGAGGCCGGGAACGACGCCCAGATGCGCCTTCTTGACGTAGAAGAACAGCGGGCGCGAGACGGGATACTTGCCGCTGGCAATCGTCTCGGTCGAAGGCACGATACCTTCCACGGTGGCGACCTTCAGCTTGTCGGCATTGTTCTCATAGAAGGCGAGGCCGAACACGCCGACGCCGGTCTTGTTGGAGTCGATGCGGGCGAGCGTCTCGGTATAGTCGCCATCGATGTCGACGGCCTTGCCGTCCTTGCGGATGGCAATGCAGGTTTTGCCGATTTCCTTGTCGTCGGCAATGCCGGCGGCCTTGAGAGCAGCCTTGTCACAGCCGGCATCGAGGAGCTTGGTCTCGAACACTTCGCGCGTGCCGTGCTTTTCGCCCGGAATGTAGGCGGCGATGTCCCAGTCGGGCAGCTTCGGATTGACCTGGCTCCACTTGGTGTTCGGATTGTCGACGAGCTTGCCGTCGACGACCAGCTTGGCCGCGAGCGCCTTGTAGATGTCGGCGGGAACCAGCGCCCAGTCCGGGCCCTTGATGTCGGTGGCGAAGACGATGCCGTCATAGCCGATCCGGACTTCCTGGACTTCCTTCACGCCGGCGGCGGCGCAGGACTTGAGTTCGTCCGCCTTGATCGGACGCGACGAGTTGGCGATGTCGATCGTGTCTTCGCCGACGCCCTTGCAGAATTCCTTGATGCCGGCGCCGCTGCCGCCGGATTCGACGACCGGGGTCTTGAAGTTGGTGAACGTTTCGCCGAACTGCTCGGCAACGATCTTGGCATAAGGTAACACGGTCGATGATCCGGCGACCTGGATCTGGTCGCGCGCGGCGGCGAAGCCGGACGACGCGGCGAGCGCAAGCGCAGCGGCCGACGCCGTATAGAGGAATTT
>NZ_RZPL01001085.1:0-1204 GCF_004022805.1 Mesorhizobium sp. M7A.F.Ca.CA.002.04.1.1
GGCCGATCGAGCCTGTGGCCGCCATGTCGAGCCCGCCGAAACCTACACGCTGCGCCGCAGCGTGCTGCAGCCGCAGCCGAGCTCGGTCTGCATCATCAGGTCCAATGGCCGGAGCAGCGGCGACTGCTGACATGGTTAAGAGATTTCGCAAAGGCGGCGGTTTCACCGCCTGTTAAGCCTTTGCCGTTAACCTTTCTTAACAGGTCGGCTGTAAGGTCCCGGACAGAGGGGTTGAGGCCATGAAAGCAGTGCTGCTGGGTTTTCTGAACGACGAGACCGGCGCCACGGCCGTCGAATATGGCGTGATCATCGCCGTGCTGTCGCTGGCCATCGTCGGCGGTATCGGTGAGGTCCGCGACGGGATCATCTGGCTGTTCAGCGACAACAACAGCAAGCTTGCGAACGCTTTCGCACCCACTCTCTGATCCGGCTTTCCCGCGCCTGGGGCAGGATCATTGCCCGTCGGGCGCCTCCAGGATTGTTTTCAGCGAGACCTTGGCCGACCCTGGCTTCAGCGGTTTTTGCTGCGAAGCGTCGGGCGCCCAGCCGGACATCCAGACAATCGAGAAACTTGCCCTGACGCGGCCGTCGGGGTCGGAAAACCGCTCGGCGTAGATTTCCGCCGCGCGGGCAAACAGCTTGCGCGAGCCCGGGCGCCGGCTGCGATCGGTGAGTGCATTGGTCTCGCCCATGGCCCGCAGATCCGCGATCAGGTTGAACAGGCTGGCATAGCGCACCGTCACCGTCTCGACGTCGGCGACCGGCAGAGCGAGACCGGCGCGCTGCAGCAGCGCACCGGCATCGCGCACGTCGGTGAACGGCGCGACACGCGGGCTGGCGCCGCCGTAAAGCTCGGTCTCGGCCGCAAGCAGGCTTTCGCGCAACTCGAAAAGCGTACCGGCGCCGGCAAAGGCGCCGAGGAAAAGCCCATCCGGCCGCAACGCACGGCGGATCTGGATCAGCATGCCTGGGATGTCGTTCATGGCCTGCAGCGACAAGAGCGACACCGCCAGATCGAGGCTTTCCGACTCGAACGGCACGGTTTCGAGCGGTGCGATCAGGCCGGCATCGCCACCGCTCAGGAAAGCCGTATCCGTCTCGACGCGGACAATGTCGGCGACCTTGCCGCTTTCGGCGAGCGTTTCGGCCGCCGCCGGCGTCTGGCAAAACAGCACGGCCGCCTTGCCGAACCGGCGCTCGACGG
>NZ_RZPL01001086.1:0-1197 GCF_004022805.1 Mesorhizobium sp. M7A.F.Ca.CA.002.04.1.1
ATCGAAGGTTTCGCCGGTGATCTTCTCACCGGCTATCGGCGTGCCGATGATGTCGGGAGGCGTCTCCCGGCCTTGCCTGACGGTGCCTTCGCGCGTCGCGCGCACCGCCGCCATGGCGACCACATCGACATCGGCGCCGGTGAAATTCGCCCGTGCCACGGCGCGGTCGGCAAGCCGCCGCACGATCGCCTGCAGCCGGTCATGGCTTTCGTGATGCAGATGGTCGGCCTTGGTCGCGGCAACCAGGATGCGGTCGATGCGCCGCGAGAACAGATCGGTGAGGAAGCTGCCCCGGCCGGGGCGAAAACAGCTGAGGATCTCGGTCACCGCGCGTTCCAGGTCGGCCATGGCGCCCGGGCCGGCGTTCAGCGCCTGCATAGCGTCGATCAGCACGATCTGGCGGTCGAGGCGGGTGATGTGTTCCCGGAAAAAGGGTTTGACGACATGCGTCTTGTAGGCCTCATAGCGCCTGTCCATCATGGCGTGCAGCGAGCCTGCGCGCGGACGGTTGTCGCCGATCGCGGCCAGTGGCGCGAAGGTCAGGGCCGGCGAGCCTTCGAGATCGCCCGGCATCAGGAAGCGGCCGGGCGGCAAGGTCGAAAGCGCCCGCTCGTCGAGCTTGCAGGCCTTCAGATAGGCGGCGAAACTCTCGGCCAGGCGGCGCGCCGTCATCTCGTCGGCATCGGCGTTCGGGTCGATCCCGGCCGATAGTGCCCGCCAGGCTTGCGACAGGTCCTCGCGCACCGGCAGAACGGCCATCTCAAAGGCTTCGTGGGAAAAATCGGCGAAGGATTTGCCGAGCAGCGGCAGATCGAGCAGCCATTCGCCGGGATAATCGACGATATCGACCGACAATCTGCCCGAGGAAAACATGCGGCTCCAGCCGGAAGCCGATTCATATTCGATGGTCAGCCGCAGCTCCGAAATGGCGCGCGTCGAATCGGGCCAGACGCGGTCGTTGACCAAGGCTGCGATGTGGTCCTCGTACTGGAAACGCGGCACCGCGTCGTCGGGCTGCTGCTCGAGGAAGGCGCGCGCGATGCGCCCCGATTTCTGCGCCTCGAACAGCGGCAGGCGCCCGCCATGGATCAAATTGTGGACAAGGGCCGATATGAACACCGTTTTGCCGGCGCGGGACAATCCGGTCACGCCGAGGCGCAGCGATGGGGAAAAAAGCCCGGTGGCGCGGCCCGATAG
>NZ_RZPL01001087.1:0-1193 GCF_004022805.1 Mesorhizobium sp. M7A.F.Ca.CA.002.04.1.1
GAAGGCGAAGAAGATGCAGACCGGGATCAACGCCAGGATGGATGCCGCCATCATCTGTCCCCAATCGACGGCGAACTTGCCGATGAAGGTGAGCAAGCCCACCTCGCCCTTCAACGCACCGTCGTCCGCCAGCTTGATATGCTCGGGCCGCAAACCGACGGTGATGGCGTCACCGTGGGTCAGTGGCAAGTCTTCCGGCAGCCGCAGCGCCTGGCCGTCGGCCAGTACGGCCTCCAACGTAGCGCCCTTGCGAACCGTCGCCGGCAGAAAATTCATGCCGGGCGAACCGATGAAACCTGCAACGAACATGTTGGCCGGCCGGTCGTAGAGATCGAGCGGCGCGCCGACCTGCTGGATCAGCCCGTCATGCATGACGACGATCCGGTCGGCCATGGTCATCGCCTCGATCTGGTCGTGCGTGACATAGACCGATGTCGTCTTCAGTTGCTGGTGCAGCGCCTTGATCTCGGCGCGCATATGGACGCGCAGCTTGGCGTCGAGGTTCGACAGCGGCTCGTCGAACAGGAAGACCTTGGGGTCGCGCACGATCGCCCGGCCCATGGCGACGCGCTGGCGCTGGCCGCCGGACAATTGCCGCGGCAGGCGCTGCAGGAAGGTATCGAGCCCGAGCCGCTTGGCGGCGCCGTCCACCCTGGAGTCGATCGTCGCCTTCTCCGCCTTCTTCAGGAGCAGGCTGAAGCCCATGTTCTTCGACACGTCCATATGCGGATAAAGCGCGTAGGACTGGAACACCATGGCGATGTCGCGGTCCTTGGGTGCTACGTCATTGACCAGCCGCTCGCCAATGCGGATCTCGCCGCCGGAAGCCTCCTCCAGCCCGGCGATCATGCGCAAAAGCGTGGACTTGCCGCAGCCCGACGGGCCGACCAGGACGACGAACTCGCCATCGGCGATTTCAAGGTCGACCGCGTGCAGGACGCGGACGGCGCCATAATCCTTGCGGACCTTATCGAGCGTAACAGAGGCCATCGATCTATCCTTTGACGGCGCCGGCGGTCAGGCCGGTGACGAGATAGCGTTGCAGGAAGGCGAAGAAGATGCAGACCGGGATCAACGCCAGGATGGATGCCGCCATCATCTGTCCCCAATCGACGGCGAACTTGCCGATGAAGGTGAGCAAGCCGACGGCGAAGGTCTTCTGGTCGTCGCTGGAAATCAGCATTAGCGCGAAC
>NZ_RZPL01001088.1:0-1191 GCF_004022805.1 Mesorhizobium sp. M7A.F.Ca.CA.002.04.1.1
GTCGAGGAAGGCGCCGAGCGCCTCGACGCGGCGGACGATCTGCAAGAGGTCGTCGGACTGCGGCGTGATGACGGCATCGATGAGATCGTGCCGGGCGCCCTGATCGCGGAGGTAGACTTTCAGGCGGTCGTGGAAGAAGGACAGAAGGTCAGACGCTTTCCCGACGATGGCTGCCAGCGCCAGTCGAATATCATTCTCGACCAATATTCTAACCACACCCAGCGCCGCTCTACGCAGCGCATAGGGATCCTTCGACCCAGTCGGCTTTTCGTCGATTGCCCAGAAACCGACCAGCGTATCGAGCTTATCGGCAAGCGCCACTGTGATCGAAACCGGATCGCTCGATACGCGATCGGACGGGCCTTGCGGCTTGTAGTGTTCCTCCGCTGCAGCGGCGACCGATGCATGCTCGCCCTGAAGCAGCGCATATTTGCGGCCCATGGCGCCTTGCAGTTCCGGGAACTCGCCGACGACTTCGGTGGTGAGATCTGCCTTGGCCAAGACGGCAGCGCGGCGCGCGAGTGCGGGATCGGCGCCGACTGTCGGAGCCAGTTCTTCCGCCAATCGCTTGATCCGCTCCACCCGTTCGCCCTGCGTGCCGAGCTTGGCGTGGAAAGTCACGCCGAGATGGTCGAGGCGGGCCATGCGCTGGTCGAGAGGCTTCTTGAGATCAAGCCCGAATTTTTCCGCCGATGCCTCGAGCTCAGCCAGGTCAGGCAAATCGCCCTGGTCGGTCGTCCAGAAATAAAGCGCGTCGGACAGACGGGCGCGCACCACCTTGCCGTTGCCGTGGGCGATCTCCTTGCCGCCATCCCTGGCTTCGATGTTGGCGGTTAGAATGAAGCGATTGGAAAGCGCGTCGTCGACACCCTGCGGCCGCGTCACAAAGCACTTCTGGTTGGCGCGGATGGTCAGTCGGATCACTTCGGCTGGAATGGCAAGGAATGCCTCCTCGAACTCGCCCATCAGCACGACCGGCCATTCGACCAGTCCGGACACCTCCTCCAGCAGCCCTTCGTCCTCGACCAGATCGAGCCCGTTGGCGAAGGCGAGATTGCGGGCGTCGGCAAGGATGATCTCCTTGCGGCGGTCGGCATCGAGCACGACCTTGGCCGCTTCCAGTTTGGAAACATAGTCGTCGAAGCGGCGCACCATGATCGCATCAGGCGCATGGAAGCGGTGGCCATAGGT
>NZ_RZPL01001089.1:0-1177 GCF_004022805.1 Mesorhizobium sp. M7A.F.Ca.CA.002.04.1.1
CAGGGCCAGATGAATAGCGAGCGTGGCGCCGGTGCGGCCGAAGCCGGCCAGCGTCTCGCCGGGCGGCATTTTTGAGGCGCGCCCGGAAATGCGGGTCAGCACCAGGCTTTGCGCCACTTCGGGAATGGTCAGCTCGCGGCGAAGTGCGGCGGCGGCGGCGGCGAAGGAGGGGACGCCCGGCGTCAGCGTATAAGGGATGCCGTGCTTTTCCAGCCGGCGGATCTGTTCGGCGACCGCGCTCCATACCGACAGGTCGCCGGAATGCAGGCGGGCGACATCCTGGCCTGATTTGTGCGCCTCGAGATAGGCGGCCTCGATCTCGTCGAGCGACATCGGCGCGGTGTCGACCAGCTTTGTCCCCGGCGCGCAGTGCTGCAGCAATTCGGGCGCGACGATCGAGCCGGCATGCAGGCAAACCGGGCAGTTTGCCAAAAGCCTTGCGCCGCGCAGCGTGATGAGGTCGGCCGCACCTGGACCGGCGCCGATGAAATGAACGGTCATGGCGCATCTCCGCTGATGGCGATGGCACAGGTGACCGGGCCGAGCACGGTGCGGGGGCCAAGCAGTTTTGCGCCTGTGCCGGCCACGGCGAGGGCGGACGCCTCGGAGACCGATGGTGTGCCGGCAACATCCTGCGAGAGATCGGAATGGCTGAGCGTATCCGACGAGGCAGCTTGAAGTGCTGAGTCGTCGACGACGATGACGGGAAGACTCAGCGTGCGGCCAGCGGCGGCGATCGCTTCTTCATCCTTCTTGAACGCGGCAGTCGCCAGTGCCGACAGCGCCGTCATCGCCAACCCATGCGCCTCCAGCGCCGTTTCGATCGCCGCAAGCACCTCTTCGACGCCCACGCCCTTTCGGCAGCCTATGCCTGCGACCATCATGGCTTCATCCAGCTCCATTGCGTCACTGGCATGGCCGGCCGCCAGGCCGGCATCGAGCCGACCGGCGAGGCCCGGGAGATGTTTATCCGCGTGAGATCGCCGCCGAGCTTCGTATGTTGGGCAAGAAGCAGGGCTTCCATCTCCAGCGTCACCGCGTTTGCCACGAGACGGCCGCCCGAGCGAAGCACCTTGATGGCTGTGCTCAAGACGCCGGTGTCGCTGCCGCCGCCGCCGATGAAGATCGCGTCAGGCGTATCCAGTCTGGCTAGCGCCTTGGGCGCGGCGCCTTCGAC
>NZ_RZPL01000108.1:0-10769 GCF_004022805.1 Mesorhizobium sp. M7A.F.Ca.CA.002.04.1.1
GTCTATGTCATCTCGACCGCAGTTTGAAGAGCCAGCCCGGTTCCAGAATGCTTCGACAGAAAGTGATCGACATGACGTTTCAAATCGACCGAAACACCGTTGCGCTTGCCGGGGCCTGCCTTGCCTCGCTGCTGTTCGGCCTCGAAATCTCCAGCGTCCCGGTGATCCTTCCGAAACTGGAAAGCGTGCTCGCCGCCGACTTCAAGGATCTGCAATGGATCATGAACGCCTACACCATTGCCTGCACCACGGTGCTGATGGCGACAGGAACGCTGGCCGACCGCTTCGGCCGCAAACGGGTGATGGTGATCGCCACCATCGCCTTCGGGCTGGCCTCACTGCTGTGCGGCCTCGCGCCGAGCGCTTCGCTCCTCATCATTGCACGCTTCCTGCAAGGCCTGGCGGGAGGGGCGATGTTCACTTGCAGCGTGGCCGTCTTGTCCCACCAGTTTCAGGACGGCAGCGAACGCGGCAAGGCTTTTGTGGCCTGGAGCGTCGTCTCGGGGATCGGGCTTGGCTTTGGTCCCGCCATCGGTGGATTGATCGTCGCGTTCTCGAGCTGGCAGTGGGTGTTCCTCATCCATGTGCCGCTTGCCATCCTTGCGCTGGTCTTCATCGGTGCCGGTGTCACCGAATCACGCGACCACAATGCCCAGAAGCTTGACCGTGCCGGTATCCTGACGCTCTCGTTCGCGGTGTTCGGCTTCTCCTATCTGATCACGCAAGGGGCCGATCTCGGCTCTGGTGCCCGCATCGGCGTGGCAAGTGCTGCCGTGCTGGCCTTCGCCGCGTTCCTCGTTGCCGAGAAGATCAGCCCCTATCCGATGTTCGATTTCTCGGTGTTCCGGATCCGTCAATTTTCGGGAGCGATCATGGGCGGCATCGGCATGAATTTCAGCTATTGGCCGTTCATCATGTATCTGCCGATCTATTTTTCGGGTGTGCTCGGCTACGACAGCACCACGACCGGCCTGCTGCTGCTCGTCTACACGCTTCCCTTGATGCTGATGTCCTCGACCGCCGAGCGCCTGCGCGCCCGCTATCAGGCGCGGGTGGCGATCCCGCTCGGGTTGCTGACATTGGGGGTCGGCTTTATCGCCATGAGGATAGGTTCGAGCCTTGAGGGAGCCAGCTGGCTGACCATGCTGCCCGGTACGCTGATCGCCGGTATCGGTATCGGCCTCACCAACTCACCGACCACCAACACCACGACGGGTTCGGTGTCGCCGGATCGCGCCGGCATGGCTTCGGGCATCGATATCAGCGCGCGGCTGATCACGCTCGCCATCAACATCGCGGTGCTGGGCCTGCTGTTGACGCAGGGAATTGCTTCCTATCTCAAAACCGCATTGGGCACGGCCCTTGACCCGGACGAATTGCGCGCGTTGGCGGAAAAGATCGCCACCGGAAATCTCGATGGCCTCTCCCAATATTCGCCCAGGCTGGCGACCCTCGACCCGTCCGGCGCGCTTGCGCATGCCGCCTTGGTCAACGGTTTTGGCTGGGTCATGCTCTATAGCGGGATCGGCGTTCTTGCCCTTGCCGTCATCAGCTTCGTCGTCTTCGGCCCCAGAAACGTCGCGCCGCAAGAGGCAAGGGACCGTCATCGTGCTCAGGGCGCAAGCGAAGCTCGATCGTAGCAAGTGCCCGGCGCCTCACCCTTGCCTGCGCGCCATGAAGGCAAGCCGCTCGAACAGATGGACATCCTGTTCGTTCTTCAGCAATGCGCCATGCAGCTTGGGCAACGCGTTCTTCGGGTCGGCGCGCAGATCCTCGGGCGCGATATCGTCGGCGACCAGCAGGCGGATCCAGTCGAGCGCCTCGGAGGTCGACGGTTTTTTCTTCAGCCCCGGCACTTCGCGGATCTCGTAGAACTGGGTGAGGGCTGCCCGAACCAGGTTCTGCTTGATGCCGGGATAGTGGACGTCGACGATTCTGTGCAGCGTGTCGACGTCGGGAAAGCGGATGTAATGGAAGAAGCAGCGGCGCAGGAACGCGTCCGGCAACTCCTTCTCGTCGTTGGAGGTGATGATGACGATCGGCCTGACGGCGGCGCGGATGGTTTCGCCGGTCTCGTAGACGAAGAACTCCATCCGATCGAGTTCCTGCAGGAGATCGTTTGGGAATTCGATGTCGGCCTTGTCGATCTCGTCGATCAAGAGCACGACCTTCTTGCCGGCGGCGAAAGCCTCCCAGAGTTTGCCGCGCTTGATGTAGTTCCTGATGTCGTTGAAGCGCTCGTCGCCCAACTGGCTGTCGCGCAGCCGCGAGACGGCATCATATTCGTACAGGCCCTGCTGCGCCCGCGTCGTCGACTTGACGTGCCATTCGATGAGGTCGAGGCCGAGTGCAGCCGCCACCTGGCGGGCCAGTTCCGTCTTGCCGGTGCCGGGCTCGCCCTTGACCAGCAAGGGCCGCTCCAGCGCGATCGCCGCATTGACGGCCACCATCAGATCCTTGTCGGCGACATAGGCCGCCGTGCCTTCGAAACGCATTCTTGCTCCTCGGTTGGTCATCGCGACCGTAAGGACGAGGCCGTGCCTGTGCAAGGGTGAGGTGTTGGCGGCGCGAGGGCCTGAACCAACACGGAAAGAGTGCCCGTCTCACTGGCGCTTAGCCGGCCGGCAGCCTATATTGGGCGGGACGGTCTGTGCTTCCCGGCAGGAGAACATTTTCCCCGGGGCCTTAACGATCCTTAGGGAGCTGTCCCTGGGAAGACCCGTGGGTTTTCTCACACGGCGCCCACCTACTTTGTAGGTTCCCGGGATCGCTCTCTCCACCGGTTGTGTGGATCGTCACTTATTGCCACGCGTCCCGCATTTCGGTGGATGATTGCGGTGGAAAACGTCGCTCCCAACACTCCATCCAGATCTGACCTTTTCTACCCTGACTGCATGACCTCTCTCAAAGACCTCAAAAAGCAGCTTCGCCGCGAGGCCCTCGGACGCCGCGATGCGCTCGACGAATTCTGGCGGGTGGAGGTCGCGCTTGAAATGGCAGAGACGGCACGCGATCACCTCCACATTGAGCCGGGCCAGATCGTTTCCGGCTTCTGGCCGATGCGCTCGGAAGTCGACGTCAGGCCGCTGATGTTTGCCTTGCGCGAAAGGGGCGCGCGGCTTTGCCTGCCGGCCATTCTCGACAAAACCACGATCGTCTTTCGCGAACTGGTGCGCGGCGCGCCGATGGTCGAGATGGGTTTCGGCACGGTCGGCCCGCATGAAGAAGCAGAAGTGCTCGACCCCTCGGTGATGCTGGTGCCGCTCGCCGCCTTCGATGCGCGCGGCCATCGCATCGGCTATGGTGCCGGCTATTACGACCGCGCCATCGCCAAGCTGATCGACAAGGGACAGCCGCCGCGGCTGGTCGGCATCGCCTTCGACTGCCAGGAGGTGGCAATGGTGCCGGATGAGGAACATGACGTCGTCATTCCGGAAATACTGACCGAGAGCGGGTTGCGCCGCTTCGCGTCAAAATTGTAGATAAAAGGACGCATGATCTTTCACAGACGTCATGCAGCTTTTGCTTCGCTGACCTTCGGTGCGGGATCATATGAGACTTCTCTTCCTCGGTGACATGGTTGGAAAGACGGGACGGACGGCGGTGTGGGAACAACTGCCCGGCTTGATCTCCGACTTCAAACTCGATTTCGTCATCGTCAACGGTGAGAACGCCGCCGGCGGCTTCGGCATCACCGAAGATATCTTTCGCGAGACGATCGCGGCCGGTGCGGATGTCGTCACAACCGGCAACCATGTCTGGGACCAGCGCGACGCACTCGCCTTCGCGCCGCGCGAAGAGCGCTTCCTGCGCCCCTCGAACTTTCCCAAGGGCACGCCCGGGCGCGGCTCCGGCGTCTACATCGCCAGGAGCGGCGCGCGCGTGCTGGTCGCCAACATCATGGGCCGGGTGTTCATGCATCCCGAACTCGACGATCCCTTCCAGGCCGGCGAACGCGAGCTTGCCGCCTGTCCGCTCGGCGAGCAGGCGGATGCCGTGATCATCGACTTCCACGCCGAGGCGACCTCGGAAAAGATGTGCTTCGCGCATTTCGTCGACGGCCGTGCCAGCCTCGTCGTCGGCACCCATACCCACCAGCCGACCGGCGATCACCAGATCCTCAATGGCGGCACCGGTTATATGTCCGACGCCGGCATGTGCGGCGACTATGATTCCTCGCTCGGCATGGACAAGGAGGAGCCGCTCAACCGGTTCCTGTCGAAAGTGCCGAAAGGCCGCTTCGAAGCGGCGACCGGACCGGCGACCTTGTGCGGCGTCGGCGTCGATATTTCCGACCGCACCGGGCTGACCGAGCGGATCGCGCCGTTTCGTCGCGGCCCGCGGCTGGAGGAAACCGCACCGTCCTTCTGGTCATGACATTGATATAGGCACGCTTAGTACCTAACTGCCGGCGACACTGCTCTAGATCGTTAAAAGAGGGGACGACCTCCATGCAGCTCATCGAATTCCTGGCGCCGCATTTTCAATTTGTGTCCGATCCAACCGCCTGGGTCGCGCTGCTGACGCTGATTGTGCTCGAGGTCGTGCTCGGCATCGACAATCTGATCTTCATCTCGATCCTGACCAACAAGCTGCCGGAAGCACAACGGGCCCGTGCCCGCCGGCTCGGCATCTCGGCGGCGCTGATCATGCGGCTGGTGCTGCTGGCCACCATTTCGATCATCGTCCAGCTGACCACGCCGGTATTCACGGCCTTCGGCCATGGTTTTTCCTGGCGCGACCTGATCCTGATCGCCGGCGGCCTGTTCCTGGTCTGGAAGGCGACCAAGGAGATCCATCACACGGTCGATCCCGACGACCACAAGGATACGATGATGGGCGAGACGCTGCAGATCAGCCTCGCCGGCGCGATCTTCCAGATCCTGCTGCTCGACCTGGTCTTCTCGATCGATTCGATCATCACCGCCGTCGGCATGACCGACGAGATCGCCATCATGTACATCGCCGTGATCGTGGCGGTGAGCGTGATGATGCTGGCGGCCGGGCCGCTGGCCAACTTCATCGCCAAAAACCCGAGCATTGTCATGCTGGCGCTGGGCTTCCTTTTGATGATCGGCATGACACTGATCGCCGACGGCATGGGCTACCATGTGCCCAAGGGCTACATCTATGCGGCGATGGGCTTTTCGGCATTGGTCGAGGGGCTCAACATGCTGGCGCGGCGGCGCAAGAAGCCGGGCGGCGGGCATTGAGGCAAGAGCAGCAGGGTGGTCGCCCTTGCACAGACCAGTCATGCGAGATTGATCTGCCAGGAGACCCCGAACCTGTCGTTTAGCCATGCGAAACGGCGGCTGAAGCCGTAATTGTCCGATGGCATCAGGAACGCGCCATCCTTGCCCAGCGTCTCGACAATTCGGTTCAGTTCATCCTCGGAGGAACAGTCCACATACAGCGACACCGATGGCGTGAAGGTGAATGCATGGTGGACGGGGCTGTTGAAGACCATGACTTCCAGGCCGGCGATCGACACCCGCGCTAGTTTGACCGTTCCTTGCGGACCGTCTTCGCCGGGGCCGTAATTCGTGACGTCGAGGACGCTGCTGCCGGGAATGGTCTCGCAATAGAGGGTCATTGCCTCTTCGGCCTTGCCCTCGAACATCAGGAATGGCGTTACTTTCTTCATCGCAAAGGCCTCCTCTTCCTTCTGGTTGCTCAGATGTCGGGTCGCTCAAACATTGGTCTCGTTGGCGGGTTCGCCTTTCATCTCGCTGCGGTAGTAACCGTCGCGCAAATTGATGCCGTACTCGACATAGGCCTTCATGCAGGCCAGCATCTGCGACCAGCCCTCGCAATTGAGGTAGGACTTCTTCAGGCCGACCGCGCCTTCCTGCCAGCCGCTCTCGGCGATGGTGACGAAGGTGCCGCCATCGTCCAGCGGTTCGAAGTTCATCTCGATGCGGGTTTTGTAGGCCGGCTTGCCGTCCTCATCGGTGGCATCCCAGCGCAGCACGATGCGGCGGTCCTTGACCACTTCGTCGACCTCAACCGGCACCTTGCCCCACCAGACGACGCCGGCGCCGGCTTCCAGCGGGGCGCTGGCGCCGCCGATCGTGGTGAAATAGCCGCTCAGTTTCTTCGGATTGACGACTGCGTCGAAGACGTCGGCGACCGGCTTGCCGATGCGTCCGGAAACACTGAATCCAAGTGACATATCCACAGCTCCTTCCCTTGATCGGTCCAAAGATACGTTATATAAACATAACATGTCAAGCAGATCGCAAGACGACAATGTTTTCAAGGCGCTGGCGCATCCGCGCCGGCGCGAAATGCTGGATCAGCTGAAGGACGCGCCGAAGACGACCGGCATGCTGTGCGAGGCCTTTCCCGATATCGATCGCTGCACGGTCATGCTGCATCTGAAGGTGCTGGAGGAGGCCGACCTGATCGTTGCGCGGCGCGACGGCCGCGAGCGCTGGAACCATCTCAACGCGCTGCCGATCAAGCAGATCCACGACCGCTGGATCAGCCAGTATGCCGGCCATGCGCTCAGCATCATCGACCGACTGAAGTCGGACCTCGAGGCGTGAGCGGCCGCAGCAGGTCACGTCTTGCGCCGCATGCGCGGTGCGGCTGGACGAATTGAGCCGATTTATCTATAAGCCGGCCATTCCGACAGAGAACGCCGTGCTTCCAAGAGGTGCACCTGGGACGCTCTGAAATTTTGAATTCGGGCATTGCGGAAGACGAGGTCAGATCACTTCGCTTCGCGATGCTCTAGCCGAGAAGACGACAGGGGTGCCATGGCTGGCCATTCACAGTTCAAGAACATCATGCACCGCAAGGGCCGCCAGGATGCGGTGCGGTCTAAAATGTTTTCCAAGCTGGCGCGCGAAATCACCGTCGCCGCCAAGAGCGGGACGCCCGATCCATCGATGAACCCGCGCTTGCGCCTGGCGATCCAGAACGCCAAGGCGGTGTCGATGCCGAAGGACAACATCCAGCGCGCCGTCAACAAGGCCTCGATGGGCGATGCCGAGAATTACGAAGCCGTGCGCTATGAGGGCTATGGCCCGGGCGGCGTCGCTGTCATTGTCGAGGCGCTGACCGACAACCGCAACCGCTCGGCGTCCAATGTGCGTGCTGCCTTCACCAAGGCCGGCGGCGCGATGGGCGAAACGGGCTCGGTTTCCTTCATGTGGGACCGCGTCGGCGAGATCTATTATCCGGCATCGGCCGGCAGCGCCGACAAGGTCATGGAAGCGGCAATCGAAGCCGGCGCCGACGACGTGGAAACCGACGAGGAAGGCCACACCATCTATTGCGCCTTCGAGAATCTCGGTGAGGTGTCGAAGGCTCTGGAAACCTCGCTCGGCGAGGCAGAATCGGTGAAGCTGATCTGGCGGCCGCAGAACAACGTTCCGGTCGACGAGGAGCGGGCACAGTCGCTGATGAAACTGGTCGCCACGCTCGAGGACGACGACGACGTGCAGAGCGTCTACGCCAACTTCGAAGTCGACGACGAGACCATGGCCAAGCTCAGCGCGGCATGAGCGGAGCTCAGCCCGGCATGAGCGAGAGAGTGCTCCCCGCCATCCGCATCACCTACTGCACGCAGTGCCAATGGCTGTTGCGCGCCGGCTGGATGGCGCAGGAGCTGCTGTCGACCTTCGGCACGGACCTCGGCGAAGTAACGCTGGTGCCGGGCACCGGCGGCATCTTCACCATTTCCTGCAATGACGTGCTTGTCTGGGATCGCAAGCGCGACGGCGGTTTTCCGGACGCGGCCAAGCTGAAGCAACTGGTCCGCGATGTCATTGATCCGGACCGCGACCTCGGTCATTCCGATCGGAAGACAAAGGCGTAGAGGCCGCCGGCGCTGCCGTCACTTGCGTCGCCACGCTCCGAAGGCGGCGCCAATCGCAATACCCGCGGCGACGCCCATCGGAAGGTCATCCAGAGCGGTGCCGACCGCGGCACCGACACCAACTCCGATTGCCATGCCGAAGGCCATATTCGAATATTGATCCTTCATCGGTGGCTCCATCCATCCTTTTCAACGCGCGGCGAACCAGAAGGATGCCAGCGCGGCTATGCCGCTGATGGTGCGGACATGGTTCCACATCACCCACTCGTCGAGGTAGCGCGACCACAGGCTTGCGCCATTGCTGCTGGCCGGATCGAGGGCGGCGAGCGCATCGTTGAGCGGGACGTTGAAGATCATCGTCACCACCACGATGCCGATGAGATAGAGCAGGCTGCCGGCAACCAGCCAGAGCGAGCCTGGCTGGTTCCAGCCGATCACCGCACCGATGGCGACAACGATGCAGACGAGAGCCGTGCCGAACAGTGCTGTCATGAACAGCGGCGTCACCGCTGTGACGTTGATGGAATTCATCGCGGCAATGCCGCTTGCGGCTGGCATGCGGGCGAGGCCCGGCATGACGAAGCTGGAGAAAGCAAAGAAGACGCCGCCGACGACGCCTGAGCCAAGTGCGGCAATGAAGATGAGAGTGGGAAGAAGTTTCGCGATCATGTCAGTTGCTCCAGATGCCCATTGTGCTTTCCTCCGCATAAACGTGATTAATCCTCACATTTGCAAAACGTGATAAACCCTCGTATTTTTCGAGTCAAGTGATTTTGGCGGCATTTGGAGTCAGGTATGGAAGACGCGGCAACCCCCGTTTCCGCACAGAAGCAGGCTGCTTCACCGCGTCGGGCGCCGAGCCAGCAGCGCAGCCGCGAGCGGGTCGAGCGCATGCTGGCGGCTGCCTCGGCGCTGATCGCCGAGCAAGGCAGCGATGCCATGCGCATGGGTGAGGTGGCGGAGCGCGCTGGGGTGTCGATCGGGTCGCTCTACCAGTTCTTTCCGGACAAGCGGGCGATCATCTGGGCGCTGGCCGAGCGCTACACCGCCGAAAGCCAGTCCTGCATTTCGGCAGCACTGGCTGGCATCAGCGACGCCGAAGGCCTGCAGTCCGCGTTTTCAGAGTTGGTCGACATCTATTACCGGCTGTTCCTGGCCGAGCCGGTGATCCGCGACATCTGGTCGGGCACGCAGGCTGACAAGGCGCTGCGCCAGCTCGAACTCGCCGACAGCCGTGCCAACGCCGAATTCCTCAGCGCGGTGCTGAAACGGCTGCGGCCGGCAGCCGATCCGGCGACACTGGAAACCACGGCGTTTCTGGTCTGGCAGATGGGCGAGGCCGCCATGCGGCTGGCGATCTCGGTTGAGCGGCAGGAGGGCGACAGGCTGGTCGCCGCCTACAAGCGCATGGCGTTAAGGGAATTGCTGGCCGAGTAGGACCGCGCCGCAACAAAAAACCCGCCACAGGGCGGGTTTTCGATCTGTGAAAGCTCGTTTGGCTTAAGTTCTTACTTGATGCAAGTCGTTATCCCAAAACCGCTTCGCACTTTTGGGCGACATGCAATTAGATGCCGAAACCTTCGAAACGCTTCTTGAACTTCGACAGGCGGCCGCCGCGGTCGAGCAGGGTCTGCTGGCCGCCGGTCCAAGCCGGGTGGGTGGTCGGGTCGATATCGAGGTTCATCGTATCGCCTTCCTTGCCCCAGGTCGAACGGGTCGTGTATTCGGTGCCATCGGTCATGACGACCTTGATGGTGTGGTAATCGGGATGGATGTCGGTCTTCATGGTTCGGTTCCTGGCTTGCCGGCGCTGGCGACGGGCATAAGCCTGCGTCGATGCGCCCCTTTTTAAAACTCGAAGCCGCAGCTATTGAGGAGCCACGGCTTCTAAAACGGTCGGCGAGCCTATACATCAGCCGGAATTGAATCACAAGGCCGCGGCAAGCGCATATTGAGGCGCAGACCCCAAGGACGGCTGGAGGAAACATCGGGATGGCGCAAATCACCAGCGCAGACGAGCGCCGGCGTTCGCTCAAGCCGCTCAGGCGCCTGTTCCCCTACATCACGCACTACCGCACGCTGGTCGTCGGCGCCATTATCTCGCTGGTTATCGCGGCGGCAACCACGTTGGCGCTGCCGCTGGCGGTGCGTCGCATGATCGATCATGGCTTCTCGTCGTCCAGCACGACCTTCATTGCCGAATATTTCGCAGCGCTGGTGGCTATGGCCGCCCTGCTGGCGGCAGCATCGGCCGGCCGCTACTATTTCGTCATCACGCTGGGCGAGCGCGTCGTCGCCGATATCAGGCGCGATGTGTTTGCCCATGTGACGACGCTGTCGCCTGCCTTCTTCGACACCGCCCAGTCGGGCGAGATCGTGTCGCGGCTTGCCGCCGACACGACGCAGGTCAAGTCGGCGGTCGGAGCGACGGCCTCGGTGGCGCTGCGCAATGTCATCCTCGGCCTTGGCGCGGTGGGGATGATGGTCATCACCAGCCCGAAACTGTCCGGCCTGGTCATCGCGGCAATACCCGTGATCGTGCTGCCGCTGGTCGCCTTCGGCCGTTCGGTGCGGCGCAAATCACGTCAGGCGCAGGATACGCTGGCCGATGCCACCGCCTATGCCAGCGAGCAGATCGGCGCGGTGCGCACGCTGCAGGCCTTCACCAATGAGAAGCTGGTCACCGGGCATTTCTCGGCTGCGGTGGAAGCTGCTTTCGAGGCGGCACGCTCCTCGATCTTCGCGCGCTCCTTCTTAACCTTCTTCGCCATTTTCACCATCTTCTCGTCCGTCGTGGCGGTGCTGTGGTTCGGCTCGCGCGACGTGCTCGAAGGCTCGATATCGCCAGGCACGCTCGGCCAGTTCCTGCTCTATTCGGTGTTCGCCGCCCGCGCGCTGGGCGCGCTGTCGGAAGTGTGGGGCGAACTTGCGCAAGCGGCGGGGG
>NZ_RZPL01001090.1:0-1167 GCF_004022805.1 Mesorhizobium sp. M7A.F.Ca.CA.002.04.1.1
GTATGGGACCGTCGGCCCAGTGAGTAGTCGGCAAGGGCCGCGGCCGCGGTCGCGTCCGACTGTGCCTCGGCGATCAGCGACCGGAACACGCTTCCCGACGATGTCTCGCGCCAGTGGGCGAACAGGTTTTTCAGGAAGCCGACGAGATCCTCCTCCAGCCGCCCGGTATCGGGAACATCGACGCGCTTCTGGCGCTGGTAGACCTCAAGCAGCAACGCCGCCTTGCTCGGCCACCAGCGATAGATGGTGGGTTTGCCGGCGCGGGCCCGCCGCGCCACCGCCTCGATCGAGAAACCGGCATAACCGGCTTCGACCAGTACGGTCTCGGCGGCTTGGAGAATGGCCTCGGCGCTGTCGGGATTGCGCCGCGCACCGATCGATCTGCGCGCCGGATCGGCGTCCTCGGCCATCTCTGTCGTCCTCGCCAAACACTTCGCCGGCAATATAGGTGACCCGACGCTCAAACGAAACGGCGCGTTTTCAAGCTTCTGGAGACTGGCTAGTCGGGGCAGGGGTTGGTCGTTTTCTGGGAACCTTACCGGCGTGTTGGTTGGCGAGGTCCCAAAAGCAAAACCCGCCGGGACGGCGGGTCACTGGTGCAAATCAGCACCATGGACGAAAATGTAGCATAGCTGCTCTCACCCTGTCAAGAATAAATTCCTATTGAGATGAACGCGGCCGGCGCAAACTGGCTGACACCGCCGGACCGGCCGTCGGACGATGTCTACTGCATGGCTTGCGACGTCTCGGAGCCCTGCTCCCAGGGGCGAGTTCGAGCTCCCGGACAAGAGCGACGAAAACGCCCTTGCGCCGGCGCGGTCTATCGGGCAAACCGGCCTTCCCTTGCGATTTTCCCGCCCGAGGCCTCCATGTCCACGACGATTTCGCCGCTTGCGCCGAAGAAATACCCGAAAATGCCAGAAATCGAGGGGGTGCGCATCGCCACCGCCGAGGCAGGGATAAAGTACAAGGGCCGCACCGATCTTTTGACCATGGTCTTCGATGAAGGCACTGCGGTCGCCGGCGTGTTCACGAAATCGAAATGCCCCTCGGCGCCGGTCGATTTCTGCCGGCAGAATCTCGGCGCGGGCAAGGCGCGGGTGCTGGTCGTCAATTCCGGCAACGCCAATGCCTTCACCGGCAAGAAGGGCCGCGAGTCGACCGCAC
>NZ_RZPL01001091.1:0-1166 GCF_004022805.1 Mesorhizobium sp. M7A.F.Ca.CA.002.04.1.1
CCACCAATGCCGCGGAACTGGCGCGTATCAGCCGAAACGCCGACGCGATCTTCATGTGCGCCATGGCCGCCTATCACCGCTGGCCGACCGACTTCTTCCCAATCATCGACGGCACCGTGCGGGCTGCCGAAGCGGTCGGCGCGAAGCTTGTGGTGCTCGGAAATCTCTATGGCTATGGCAAAGATGCCGAAAGCCCGCTTCACTCCGACCTGTCTCTGGATCCGACTTCGAAGAAAGGAACCGCCCGGACGATCATGTGGCAGCGGGCGGTCCGTGCGGACGTGCCGGCCGTCGAAGTGCGGTCCAGCGATTATCTTGGACATGGCGCGATCAGCTCTTTCTCACTGGTCGCGCTGCCCTCCATAATCGAAGGGAAACCGACGGCTTTCATCGGAAACCTCGACGCAACTCACGCCTGGTCCTTCACGAAGGACGTGGCCAGGACACTGGTCGCTGCCTCGCGCTACACGGGCGAATGGGGACGGGCGTTCCATGTTCCATCGCAACACGCCCCACCCCGGGAACTCATCCGGGCGACCGCGGCAATGCTTCACCGTGAAATTCCAGGAACACGCTCCTATTCCATCTCCGAAATGGAAGCATTGGGCATGCATGAGCTCATCGAGATGAGCTATCTCTTCGACAAACCCTTGCTGGTCGATTCCTCCGACGCGGAGACGCTTCTCGGCGTCAAGGCCAGCAGCCTTGGCGTCATGATCGCCGACACTCTGCGCGACCATCTTTGAAGCTTGAAGACTGGCGCGTCGCACCGGAACTGAAAAAGCCCGCTCCTTTCGGAACGGGCTGAGCCGGCGGGCCGGACTGGAGGTCAGACGGCCCGCAAATTGCTTTTTTTCTTCTATTCGAAACAGCCCCGACTATTCGAGATAACCGGAGGGATCGACTGGCGCCGAATTCTTGCGCACTTCGAAGTGCAGCTTCGGCGAGTCCGTCGTGCCGCTCATGCCCGACAGCGCGATCTCCTGGCCGCGCTTGACCTTCTGGCCGCGCTGCACCTCGATCGAACTGGCATGGCCGTAGACGGTGACCAGGCCGTTCTCGTGGCGCACCAGCACCGTGTTGCCGAATTCCTTGAGGCCGTCGCCGGCATAGATGACGACACCGTTCTCGGCCGCGTGATTTCCGGTTTCGGCTCGGGCAAGGAC
>NZ_RZPL01001092.1:0-1159 GCF_004022805.1 Mesorhizobium sp. M7A.F.Ca.CA.002.04.1.1
GGACGACATTGGCGGTGATGCCGCGCGGGCCGAGGTCACGCGCCAGCGCCTTGGTCAGGCCGACCAGCGCCGCCTTGCTGGCTGAATAGGCCGTGAGGCTGCCGTCGGCCCGCTCGGCAAGGTTGCTGCCGATCGAGATGATGCTGCCGCCCTCACCCATATGGGCGGCCGCGGCCTTGGAAGCGATGAATGGGGCCCGGAGATTGACCTCCATGGTCTCGTCGAAATCGGCGAGCGACAGCGTGTCGATTGGGGCGGCGCGCCAGATGCCGGCGCTGTTGACCAGGATGTCGAGCCGGCCAAAGGCGGTTACGGCGTCGTCGACTGCCTTGTCTAGGGCGACCGCATCGCGGTTGTCGGCTTTGATCGCGATGGCGCGGCCGCCCTTGGCCTCGATCTCGGCGACGACAGCGCGGGCCTGTTCCTCGCCATGCACATAGGTCAGCGCGACGCTGGCGCCATCGGCCGCCAGCCTCCGCGCAATCGCTGCGCCGATGCCGCGACTGCCGCCGGTGACGAGCGCGGCCTTGCCGTTCAATCTGCTGGAAGACATCGAATTCTCCTTTTATGTAATGATCGATACATAAATATCTGTCAGCCTTGCCCGCTGGCGTCAACTGAATTATGTATCGATCAACACAGAAAGAGCGTCATGTCGGAACGAGGCCGTCCCCGCACCTTCGATCGAACCGCAGCCCTGCGTTGCGCGATGCAGGTGTTTTGGGCGCGTGGTTACGAAGGTGCATCGATGAGCGAACTGACCGCCGCCATGGGCATCAACTCGCCCAGCCTCTACGCTGCCTTCGGCAGCAAGGAGGCGCTGTTCCTGGAGGCGACGGATTTTTACTCGCACACCGAGGGTGCCGACATCTGGCTGGCATTGGACGAGGCTCCGACCGCGCGGCAGGCGATCGAACAATTCCTGTGCCTGACGGCGAAAGCCTATGCGCAGAGCGATCGCCCGCAGGGCTGCCTGATCACGCTGGGCGCACTGCATCAGGATTCGAGCCGCGGCGCCATCTGCGACGATCTGCGCCGCCGTCGTGCCGAAAACCACACCGCCCTGCAAAAACGTCTGGAGCGCGGTATTGCCGAAGGCGAATTGCCGGCGGATTTCGACGCGAGCGCTGCCGCGACCTTCTTCGCCACGGTCCAGCAC
>NZ_RZPL01001093.1:0-1158 GCF_004022805.1 Mesorhizobium sp. M7A.F.Ca.CA.002.04.1.1
GGGAGCGCGATCCGCAAAGCAATGCGGACCGCTACGCAACGCTTTGCGAAGATATCTTCAAGACCAGCAGCGCACGCCATGTCATCGGCTGCGTCACCTCCTGGAGCCGCAAGGAAACCATTCCGGTCTTGGAGAAAGCCGGCGGCATGCTCTGGTACGCCTGCCCCTATGAGGGCTTCGAAGCCAATGAGCATGTCGTCTACATGCACGCCTGCCCCAACCAGCATCTGGTGCCGCTGATGGCGCATGTCGTGCCGCGTTTCGGCGCCAACGGCTTCCTGCTCGGCTCGAACTACATCTGGGGCTGGGAGATGAATCGCGTCGCGCGCGACCTGATCGCGGATGCCGGCGGCAAGGTGCTGGGCGAACGCTATCTGCGCATCGGCGAGACCGACGTGTCGCGGCTGATCGCGGAGATCCGCGCCACGCGGCCGAACTTCATCCTCAACAATTTGATCGGCACCTCGTCCTACGCCTTCCTCGCGGCCTATCGCGACCTGGGTCACGAGGATGCCGCCTTCAGTCCCGGGACTTGCCCCGTCATCTCCTGCAACCTGACCGAAGGTGAGCTGCCGGCGATCGGTGAATCCGGCAAGGGACATCTGTCGGTCGGGCCGTATTTCGCGCCGCGCCCGGCTGCCTTTGCCTCATCCTTCGAGGCCTCCGCCTATGCCTCGGTGCAGGTGATGGCCGACGTGCTCTCCAGCAATCCCGACGCCGGTCCGGCGGAATTCTCCAAAGCCTTCGCCGAACGCCGCTTCTCCACCCGGCTCGGTCCGATCGCCATCGACGCCCACTCGCAGCACGCGACACTGCCGGTGATCATCGGGCGCATCGCGGACGGCTTCTTCGAGGTCGTCAGCCGCGAAGACGAAGTCGCGCCGGATCCGTATCTGTCGCGCTACGACCCGGCAAAAACATTCGGCCGCCCGCGCCTGAGGGTGGTGTCGTGACCAGAGCCCCACGCATCCCCAATCTCGGCGGCGCCAGGGCGTTTATCCTGCATCGCCCACATCCGACGGTGCAGGCGATCACCAGGCAATTGTCGGCCATCGGGCTGATCACGCTGGATTGCTGGCCGGAACTGCCGCCCGAGACGCTGGCCGCCGATTTCGTCTTCTTCGACGCCGATCTCGGCTTTGACGAGCAGTTTCCGTG
>NZ_RZPL01001094.1:0-1157 GCF_004022805.1 Mesorhizobium sp. M7A.F.Ca.CA.002.04.1.1
GTGCTGGCGGGGCTGATCGGCGGTGGCCTCGCCGCTTTCCTCACCGGCCGTGTCGGCGGCCTGCCGACACCGGAACTGTCGACGCTGACGCTGATTGCGCCTGATTTCACCGCCAAGGCGGTGATCGGGCTGGCACTGCCGCTCTATCTCGTCACCATGGCTTCGCAGAACCTGTCCGGCCTCGCCGTGCTGCGCGCCGCCGGCTACCATCCGGAGCCCGGCCCGCTGATCGGCGTCACCGGCCTGTTTTCGCTGCTGTCGGCGCCGTTCGGCGGCTCGACCACCAATCTGGCGGCGATCTCGGCGGCGATCTGCACCGGGCCGGACGTCCACCCCGACCCCGCCGAGCGCTGGAAGACCGGGCCGTTCTATGCGCTCGCCTATCTCATCTTTGCGATTTTCGGCGCTTCGCTGGTGGCGATCTTCGCGGTGCTGCCACAGAGCCTGATCGTACTGGTGGCGGGCCTGGCGCTGATGGCGTCGCTCGCCAACGCGCTTTCTATCGCGCTGAAGGAAGAGGCGGATCGCATGGCTGCCACCGTCACCTTTGTCGTCACCGCGTCGGGTCTGACGCTGTTCGGCGTTGGCGCCGCATTCTGGGGCCTGATTGCCGGGCTGGTCGTGCTTTTCCTCGATATGATCAAAAAGCGATAAACATTTCAGATGCTTGTCCGGATTTGGCGGACATTGTCTTGAATCGCCGTTTTTCTCTTCCCATTTCGATTCCACGCAGCCGGGTTTGGCTGTCTCCAACCGAAGGAATGGGAGAAAATGAACACATCCGCATTGATCCGTCCGGCCTGGACGCCGGCAACCATCGCGTTGATGGTTGTGGGTTTCATGGTGTTCTGGCCACTCGGCTTCGCCATGCTCGCCTACATCATCTGGGGCGACCGCCTCGATGGCTTCAAGCGTGACGTCAACCGCGCGACCGACGGCATCTTCGCCGGTTGCCGCCGCGGTTCCGACAAGGCCGCGCGCTGGGGCAATGGTTCCGCCCGCACCGGCAACGTCGCTTTCGACGACTGGCGCGAAAAGGAACTTGAGCGGCTGAACGAAGAGCGCCGCAAGCTCGACGAGATGCTGACCCAGTTCGACGAATACGCCCGCGAATTGCGCCGCGCCAAGGACCAGGACGAGTTCGACCGCTTCATGGC
>NZ_RZPL01001095.1:0-1155 GCF_004022805.1 Mesorhizobium sp. M7A.F.Ca.CA.002.04.1.1
ACGATGTGCTGCTGGACGAAACCGGCGGCATCGGCTTCAAGAAGGGCTGCTATGTCGGCCGATGCAATCAGCACGCGCCGCCTGGCCGTGCCGCGATGCTGCATGCGCGAGACGACCTCCTGGCCGACATAGCAGCCCTTCTTGAAGCCGATGCCGCCGGTTTCGTCCAGCAGCACATCGTGGGGGAAGGCGTCTCCGAGTTGGTAGTCGCTGCCGCTTTCGGCAATGCCGCCGACAATGCGGAAGGCTTGCCACGCGGCAAGATCGCCGGGCTCATCCGTTTCGCCATAGGAACGCGTGACGGCACCCTTCGGAAAGCGTGTGTCGGCGGCCGCCGTTGAATCAGATTGTGAGGGTGTTGATTCATGTCCCCACGCGACGGTGACAAACGCCTGATCGGATTTGGTAATCTCGACCTTGGCGCGCAGTTTGTAGAGCGTCAGCCGGCGTACGAAATCGTCCGATATGTCGGCACGGCATTCGAGCCGGAATGCATTCTCGCCGGTGCGGGAGATCAGGAAATCGAACAGGATCTTGCCTTGCGGCGTCAGCAGCGCACCGGGTTTGGCTTCGCCGGGAGCCAGGATGTCGAGATCGGTGGTCAGGATGTTCTGCAAAAAATGCTCGGCATCCGGACCTGATACGGAAATGAGGGCGCGGTCTTTGAGCTGGGCACAGGGCATGGGCGGAAAAGCAACCTGATCTTGCAAAATGGTCGGCCTTTACGTAAGCCGCTGGCACTCCCCCCGCAAGAGAGCATGGCCATGATCTACGACCTCATCCTGACAGGCGGCACAGTGGTCAACCATGACGGCGAAGGGGCTCGCGACATCGGCGTGAAGGACGGGCGCATCGCTGCCATCGGCGATCTCCGCCAGGCCTCGGCCGGCGAGACGATCGACTGCCGCGGCCTGCATATCCTGCCGGGTGTCGTCGACAGCCAGGTGCATTTTCGCGAGCCGGGACTGGAGCACAAGGAAGATTTGGAAACGGGTTCGCGCGCTGCCGTGCTTGGCGGCGTCACCGCCGTGTTCGAGATGCCCAACACCAATCCGCTGACCACCAGCGAGGCAGCGCTTGCCGACAAGGTCCGGCGCGGCACGGGGCGCATGCATTGCGATTTCGCCTTCTGGGTCGGCGGCAGCCGCTCAAGCT
>NZ_RZPL01001096.1:0-1150 GCF_004022805.1 Mesorhizobium sp. M7A.F.Ca.CA.002.04.1.1
CCCCTATTCGATCAAGCCCAGCCGCAGCGCCTTGGCAACGGCCTGGTTGCGATTGACGGCGTTGAGCTTCTGGGTCGATTGGGTCAGATACTGGTTGGCGGTGTGCACCGACAGTTTCAGGAGTCGCGCGATCTCCTCGCTGGTGTTGCCGTTGGCGGTCAGCTTCAGGCATTCGAGTTCGCGCTTGGAGATTGCACGCATGCGGCCGGCATCGCTCGGGCGGATGCGGGCGACTGCGGCGAACAACGAAAAGCAACGAGCGTGGATCTCGTAGAGAGCGTCCTGCGACAGGGTGATCTCCGAGCCCAGGAAAACGACAAGGCCGCATTGGCCGCGGTCGGCGTGGACGGGGAAGGCGATGCCGCTGGTGCCGGGCGCCAGCGGCGCCATCTGCTGCGTCCAGGCGAGATTGCCGAACATCTCGGCCATGGCGGTGACGCCGTCATCCGTCCACCAGCGCGGTTCGGTCGAGATGCGCGTGTGACGCACGATCTCCTCGCCATTGGCGCCTGAAATGAACTTCGTCGCCACGGCAATCCCGGGATAGTCGGAATCAAGGCAAGGAACGAGCCGCGCCCGTTCGGGCGAGGGGCTGACGAAGAACAGGCCGAAAGCCGAGGCGTTGATGTCGACGGCGATCCAGCGGCAGCGGCGCACGGCGTCGGGAATGGTGACCGCGTGATGGGTTTCGGAGCTAAGGGTGAAGGCGCCGAACGGCTTGCGCTGCTCGTTGAAAAGGGCTTCGGCGGCTTCCTTGATATCGGCGTGTTTCAAATGATGCCGCTCCTGATCGCCGTGGCGATGGCCATCGCGCGGTTGCTGGCCGC
Organism: Mesorhizobium sp. M7A.F.Ca.CA.002.04.1.1; assembly: GCF_004022805.1. Lineage (NCBI taxonomy): Bacteria > Pseudomonadati > Pseudomonadota > Alphaproteobacteria > Hyphomicrobiales > Phyllobacteriaceae > Mesorhizobium > Mesorhizobium sp. M7A.F.Ca.CA.002.04.1.1. The sequence continues at coordinate 828 of NZ_RZPL01001096.1, forward strand.
GAATTTCTGGATGGCGTGGGTGATGTAGCTGTTGACGGTGTTGGAGGAGACGCCAAGGATGACGGCGACCTCGTCGGTGGTCTTGCCTTCGGAAACCCAGAACAGGCATTCGCGCTCGCGATCCGACAACGGATCCTGCATGGCGGCGGCGGCGATCAGTTGTGGGATGTGCGAGAGCGCGTAGCAGCATTTCAGCTGCGCCCGCATCAGCGCCGGCTGGTCGATGCTGCCGGCTGTCGCTGCCGAGAACAGAGCGAACAGGCGCTGGCGGCCGACATTCAGGCGCAGGGAATAGATCTCTGCATGGCCGAGCACATCGAGAA
>NZ_RZPL01001097.1:0-1148 GCF_004022805.1 Mesorhizobium sp. M7A.F.Ca.CA.002.04.1.1
CTCCCCCTCACCCAGCCTCCGCTTTGCTCGGCTGACCTCTCCCCGACGGGGAGAGGAGCTTGCCAGCGCTGGCGCCAGCCTCTTCTCCCCAGCGGGGAGAAGGTGGCCGCGAAGCGGCCGGATGAGGGGGCTGCCTCGCTCACGGGGATCGAATTCATCATCAATTCCCCGCCTGTTGCTGCGGCAAGAGATAGCCGGTCGTCGACCGGGCGAGCACCAGATAGCGCGCGGCGACCGCCTTGACCTCGTCTGCGGTGACCTTGCGGATGCGGTCCGTCCATTGCTGGACGTCCTGCACATTGCCGCCGGTGGCCAGCGTCGAACCGTAGATGTTGGCCATGGAATCCTGCTTGTCGCGGGCAAAGATCATCGACCTGACATAGCGGTCCTTGGCCTTTTCCAGTTCCGATGGCGTCACGCCATCCTTGACGATGCGCACCACCTCCGCATCGACTGCCGCTTCGACGTCGGAAATCCTGGCATCGCCGCGCGGCGCGCCGTAGACGGTGAAGTTGGTGTCGTCGAGCATGGTGCCCTGGAAAAAGGCGCCGGCGCTGGATGCGATACCTTGCTGGACGACAAGCGCCTGGTAGAGCCGGCTGCGATTGCCGCCGCCGAGGATCTCCGCCAAGAGGTCGAGCGCTTCCGCCTCGCCCGGCTTTCCCGAATGATAGGACGGCACCACCCATTGCGTGGAAAAGCTCGGCACGCTGACGCGGGCATCGGAGAGCGTGACCGTGCGCTTGGTGTTCTGCTCCGGCTCGACCGGGCGGATGCGGGGCGGCAGATCGGGGCCGCGCGCCACCTTGCCATAGGTCTTTTCGGCCAGCGCCCGCACCGTGTCCGGTTCGACATCGCCGGCGACGATCAGCACGGCGTTATTGGGCCGGTAGTATTTGTCGTAGAAGGCGGTGGCGTCGACGCGGTTCAGCTGCTGCATCTCCTGCATCCAGCCGATGACCGGAATGCGATAGGGCTGGTTCTGCCACAGCGTCGCATCGACCTCCTCGTCCAGCACAGCCTCGGGGCTGTTGTCGATACGCGAGCGGCGCTCCTCGAGGATGACGTCGCGCTCGGTCTTGATGACATCATCGGTGAGGATGAGGTTGCGCATGCGGTCAGCCTCGAAGCTTATCATCAGCCCGAGT
>NZ_RZPL01001098.1:0-1146 GCF_004022805.1 Mesorhizobium sp. M7A.F.Ca.CA.002.04.1.1
GGTCGATTCCCGACCGCGCCCCCAACATCAAGATCGTCTCGGCAGATGGCCAATTGCTCGCCAATCGCGGCATGAGCGGCGGCGAGGCGGTCGGCCTGCACGAAATGTCGCCCTATATCCCGGAAGCCGTCATCGCCATCGAAGATCGGCGCTTCTACTCGCATTTCGGCATCGACCCGATCGGGCTTTCCCGCGCCATGGTCACCAATGTGCTTGGCGGGCATTTCTCGCAGGGTGGCTCGACGCTGACCCAGCAATTGGCCAAGAACCTGTTCCTGACACCCGACCGCACGCTGGAGCGCAAGGTGCAGGAAGTGCTGCTGGCGCTATGGCTGGAGCACAAGCACACCAAGGACCAGATCCTCGAAATGTACCTGAACCGGGTGTATTTCGGCTCTGGCGCCTATGGCGTCGAAGCCGCCTCGCGCCGCTATTTCGGCAAGAGCGCGCGCGACGTCACCCTGTCGGAAGCCGCATTGCTTGCCGGCCTGCTGAAGGCGCCGTCGCGGCTGTCCCCGGCACGCGATCCGAAGGCCGCCGAGGAGCGCTCGCAGCTGGTGCTTGCCGCCATGCGCGACGAGGGCAAGATCAGCGCCAAGGAACTGACCTCGGCGATGAGCGCGCCGGCAACGCGTGCGCCGTCCTATTGGACCGGCTCGGAGAATTACGTCGCCGATACCATCATGGAGGAACTGCCCGACCTGATCGGCGACGTACGCGGCGATATCGTCATCGACAGCACCGTCGACCTAAACCTGCAGAAGCTCGCCGAGCAATCGATCCGCAGGCTGATCGACGACAGCGGCAAGAAACTCAACGTCAGCCAGGGCGCCCTGGTGTCGATCGACGATTCCGGTGCGGTGCGCGCCATGGTCGGCGGCTACGACTATTCGACCAGCCAGTTCGACCGTGCTTCGGAGGCACGTCGCCAGCCGGGTTCGGCATTCAAGCCGTTCGTCTATATGGCCGCTCTTGAAGCCGGCCGCACGCCCGACAGCATCCGCAACGATGCGCCGATCAAGATCGGCAACTGGACGCCCGACAATTACGGCGGCAAGTATTTCGGCAAGGTGACGCTGGCCACTGCGCTGGCCAAGTCTCTGAACTCGGTGGCAGCGCAGCTGACCATGGAGGTCGGGCCGAACG
>NZ_RZPL01001099.1:0-1144 GCF_004022805.1 Mesorhizobium sp. M7A.F.Ca.CA.002.04.1.1
AATTACCGCACGTCCGGTTTTCTCGCCGTGGGGACTACGAGAAAAGGTTATTAAGCCCGATGAAGGCAGCATCCAAGTTTCTAAGCGCCGCGTCCGCGGTGACCCTGTCCGCGGCCATGGTCGTGCCAGGCGCGCTCGCAGTGCAGTTCGTTGCCACATCGGCGGCTGAAGCCGCTGTCGTCAGCAGAGTCGAAGTAAGCGGCAACCAGCGTATCGACGCTGAGACCATCCGCAATTACATCACCATCAAGCCGGGCAAGGCTTTCTCCAGTTCCGATATCGACGGTGCGGTCAAGGCACTGTTTGGCACCGGCCTGTTTTCGGATGTGCAGATCAACCAGGTCGGCTCGACGCTGGTGGTCAAGGTTGCCGAGTATCAGGTTGTCAACCAGGTGCTGTTCCAGAACAACAAGAAACTCAAGGACAATGCGCTCGCGGCGGCGGTGCAGCTGAAGCCACGCGGAACGTTCTCGCAGGCGACGCTCGATGCCGACGTGGAGTCGGTCAAGGCTGCCTACAGGCGCATTGGTCGCGACGACGTGACCGTGACCACGCAGGTCATGCAGCTTGGCGACAATCGCGTGAATGTGGTCTTCAACATTGCCGAAGGCGATCGCACGCAGATCGCGGCGATCAATTTCGTCGGCAACAGCGCCTATTCCAGCCGCCGCCTGTCGGATATCATCAACACCAAGCGTTCGTCCTGGGTTTCCTTCATCCTGCGCGACGACGTCTACGACGATGACAAGCTGCGCGCGGACCAGGAGCTGCTGCGCCGCTTCTACTACAATCACGGCTATGCCGACTTCCAGGTCGTGTCCGCCGTCGGCGAGCTCGACAGCGCGACGAACAAGTACACGGTCACCATCACCGTCCAGGAAGGCGACCGCTACACGTTCGGCGATGTCAGCGTCGAGAGCACGATCCCTGAAGTCGACGGCAAGTCGCTGGAATCGGTGATCGAGACGCACAAGGGTGACGTCTACAACGCCAAGAACGTCGAGGATTCCATCATCGCGCTGACCGAGAAGGTGGCCGGTTCCGGCTATGCCTTCGCGCAGGTCACGCCGCGCGGCGACCGCAATTTCGAGAACCACACCATTTCGGTCGTCTACACGATCGACCAGGGCACCAAGGCCTATAT
>NZ_RZPL01000109.1:0-10739 GCF_004022805.1 Mesorhizobium sp. M7A.F.Ca.CA.002.04.1.1
CCGTGGGCGTTCTTTCGTATTTCCAACAGAAGACCTGCCTCAAATCATCGAGCTTTTGCGCCCGGTTCGAGCCTTGTTTCTGGACAATCTTCCTCGTGCCGGCGTTCTAGCAGATCGCCGTTGTCAAGAACAATGCAAGACTGGCCCGGCCGCACATGGTTCGAGAATGAATTTTCCACAGATACCATCAAACCCGGAAATTCCTGCCCGCAAGCTCAACAACCGAGAAAACGCGGGGAAAATATTGCTTGAATGGCCGGCTACGGCTTTCAAGCGACTTCCCTTGGCCGACCGTCGCCTGCCGCCGATTTTCGGTGGCAATCCACCAGATACACTATCGAAAACGGGGGGCGGCCGCTATACCAGCTTCGGCAGCGGGCAAGCGCGTTATGAGGCATGGGCAATTTCGAGGCGAGCGCATTCAACTTCGCTAAACAAGATCCGCCGCATGACACTTGCCGAAAACAGCGAGCCCGAAAATTGAACCGGCTTTCATCCCTCACACAGCAATTCTCGCCTTCGCGGATCAACAACTACTTCTCCATCCTTTGCTTCTTTTTTCCACCGGTTCTGGGGTCGGTGGTCAGCTTTGTGTTCAATTGCGGAGGCCTTTCGTCCGCCCTGCTGATTGCTTTAGGGAAAAGGCGCTTCAACGCCGACCGGCCCATGATCTGGATGACGGTCGCGATCTATGCCTACTGCGCCGCCAATCTCCTGGCGTCCATCGTCAACAACTCGTTTGTCCGGGATGCGCCGCATCTTATCCCGCTCGTCACCTTCCTGTTTTTTCCCGTGTCCTATTCGACCTGGAGCAACACGCAGAAAACCACGCTTGCCCGCATCGTCGTGCTTTCCAGCATGGCCGCCTGCTTTGTCGCGCTGCTCATGGCCGTCATCCAGCAATATTGGATTGGCGTCAGGGCGGAGGGGGGAGCCGGAAATCCGATCGTCTTCGCAACCGTCGTCTGCCTTGCCGTGGTGACGTGTGTGGCTGGCGCCTTGTCCAGTATTGAGCAAGCCCGGACACCCCTCTTCTACGCGACACTGGCCGGGACGATCGCCGTCATCTATTCCGGCTCGCGTACCATCTGGCTGGCACTGCTGATTGCCGGCATAGCCGTCATGTTGATCAACCGGCACAGGCTCAGGGGCAGGAATGCCGTTCGCCTGCTGCTGCTGCTGGCGGCAGTCGGCGTCGTGATCGCCGCTTCCAGCTTCCAGGCGATATCCGGGCGGGTCGACTTTTTGCGCTCCGATTGGGGTGCGCTTGGAGCTAGCGGCAACTACGACACCTCGTTGGGAATACGTGTTGCGCTTTGGGAGATCGGCCTCAAAGCATTCCATGACATGCCACTGTTCGGGCACGGTGTGGGTGCAACCCAGCTTCTGATCAAACAGGGCTTTCATGAGCAGTTCGCGATGGACACAGGCTTCAACCATTTCCACAACGGCTTCCTGACCGCCTTGGTGCAAGCAGGAATTCTGGGCGCCGTGACGCTGGCAGCGATCTTTATCGTTGCCGCTGGAAATGCCGCCCGGGTCTTGCGAAGCAGCAGCGATCCGAACGAGCGGTTCGGCGCCACCATGATTGTCGTCGTGGTGATCACCTATCTGACGGCCGGAATGACAGGCATCCTGGTCGGCCATGACATTCTGGACTCGGTGCTGATGGTCTTCCTGGTGAGCGGAACATATCTCGCCTCCGGACGTCATGTTCCTTTGCTGGACGAACCGGCACTTGCACCAGTCACGCAAGACCTGTCTCGGGCAAGGCCATGAAGGTTCTGGTCACGGGCGCGACAGGTTTCATCGGGCGTCTTGTCGTGCGCCACTTACGCGAAGCCGGTGCCGAGCTTCGCCTCGCCTCCCGCCATCCCGAGAGGCTTGGTTCGGAGAACGAGACTGTGCCGATGCCCGGCTTCGATGCGCCGGCCGCCGCCTTCCTGGAACTGACCCGGCATATGACTGACGTCGTCCATTGCGCTGGCCTCAACAATGATCGGGGAAATGCAACCGAAGCCGATTACCAGGCGGCCAATGTGGAACTGAGCGCAAGGCTGGCGCATGCAGCGGCGGCCCAGATAAGCGGACGTTTCATTCATCTCTCCTCGATCCGGGCGGTGATCGGCGCGCACGTCAGCGCAACGATCGACGAGGACACGCTTCCTGCCCCACAATGCGCCTATGGACGCTCGAAGCGCGAAAGCGAGATCACGGTTTTGGACGCCTATGCGTCGCATGGCCGCTCCGACGCCGCCGTGTTGCGCCTGCCTCCGGTCTATGGAAGTGGCATGAGGGGAAATCTGGCAACGCTGATGCGCCTTGCCGATACGCCGCTGCCGCTGCCGACTGGTGCCTTGACCGGAATCCGTTCGCTGATGTCTTCCGAGGCCGCGGTGCGAGCAGTGTCGCACCTGCTCAGCCATTCCGGGCTGCTTCGCCCGATCTATGTCGGCGCCGATGTGCCGCCGGTCGCCCTCGACGCCGTCATCGCCGTCTTTCGCAGAGGTTTGGGGCGGCCTGTGCGCCTGATGGCGATGCCGGCCGGGCTGATACGGCCGGTGGTGGCCGCACTCGGCAGGCGGGCGTTCTGGGACAGCCTGACCGCGACACAAATATGCGACCCCGCCCTGCTGGTATCGCAGGGGTGGACGCCCGAAGCCGGCACGCTTGAGCGGCTGGCCGAGCTGGCGCGGCTCAGCAGATCCTGACTTTCTTGCTTGACCATGATCTTTTCATGGTCTGCTCAGCGGTAGAGCGTTCCAAACAGGATCCGAAGATCGAGCCAGAACGACGCGGTGCGGAGGTAGGCAGCATCCGTTTGCGCCAAGAGCTCCGGGTTAGACATGTCGATGCCCCTGATCTGGGCCAGGCCGGTTATGCCCGGCAGCGCCGCCAAAACCCCCAGCCGCCTGCGACACTCGATCAATTCCGTCTGGGTCGGCAGGCAGGGCCGCGGCCCGACCAGGCTCATTTCCCCCTTCAAGACGTTCCAGAATTGCGGCAGCTCATCGAGCTTGAACTTCCGCAAGACCTTTCCAACCGATGTCACGGAATCCGCCGGCGCCTCATGCGAGGGTAGCGACGGCGTCCCGACATACATCGTGCGCAACTTGTGGCAGCGGAAAAGCCGACCGTCACGGCCGACCCGCACCTGTGAAAAAATAGCCGGGCCCGGCGACGATGCCCGAACGGCAAGGACGGTGAGCGCCAAGACAGGAGATGTCGCCACCAGCAGCAGAGCCGCACCGGCAAGATCGAAGATTTGCTTGGCTGCCTTCATGAACGGCCGATAGTGCTCCCTGCCGAAGTCCCGAGGCAATGCCGCAGGCCAATGCCGTCAATCCGGTCGACGTAGCATGAGCCGATCTCTTGACCAAGCGCGCCACGCAGCCGTCGCAATGTTCAGATGCGCCCCAGGACGAAGGCGAGATAGAGCCCCAGGTTTCCGGAAACGGTCTGCCGATAGACGCCGCTTCGGCGCAAGCCTGCCAAGCGGCGGAAAAGGCCGCCGTCGCGCCCGCGGGTGAAAAGGTCGAGGCACACCATCGCGTCCTCGGTCAGGAGGTCGCGATTGACGGCAAGACCGTCAAGGTTGAGGTCCGTCCAGCCGGCGAATTCCCCCTTAAACAGGCGGCCAAGCCGGGACACCCTTGCTTTCCAGGATACGTTGGCGCCGACCAGGTTTGCCGCATGCTGCCGGTAGCGCACCAGCGGCCGCGGATCGTAGCGGACGATGCCGCCGGCGGCGGTCACGATGAGATAGGCCCACCAGTCGTGGCTGACGAACCCGGTCCGCATGCAGGCCCTGGCCAGCAGGTTGCGTGCCGCTGCGTTGAGCAGGATGGTGTTGCCGCCGGCGATGCTTTGCACAAGCGCGTTGCGAAAGGTTGGCGGCCGGGCAAACAAAGGCGAATGGCCGACAAGGCTTCCTGTTTCCGTCATGGTCGCGGTTCGCGAACAAAACATCAGCGGGATTTTCGCATCCTGGGTCCGCATCCAGTCGATAGCGCTCTCCAGCCTGTCGGGCTCCCAGATATCGTCCTGGTCGCAGAAGGCATAGCAGTCCGCCTCGATGCGTCGATCGACGATCATGGAGCGGAAATTGGCGGCGAAGCCTTGCCGCGGCCCCTCGACGAGCGTCATTCGACACTTGGGCCGCCAGCGGGATTTCCATGCCTCGATGATGGCGGTCGTGCCATCGACGGAGCCATCGTCGGATATCCACAGGTCGACCAGAGGGTGCGACTGCTCGAGCAGGGACTGCAGCTGCTCCGCGATGAAGGCGGCGCCGTCGTTCGTGCCCATCAGGACCGCGATGCGCAGATCATCTTTGCTCACGAGCAAGATCGCTTTCTGATTCTGATTGGATCTATCTCTTTGATTTGGCGCAATTCCCAAAGGTAAGCGCCGTGCGCTTTTCCCGGAATTGTTCTAGGTCGCCTGCCCGGCCGTCTTCGGAATCGCGTCTTGACGTGCACTTGCCCTGGCCTTCTTGGCGCGGTCGAGACCTGCCAATGCGGCGAGCGCGGCAGCCTTGTCCTGGTTTTTCGCCGACTGCTGCAGCGCCGTGAGCGCGACCTGGACATCCGACCATTCCACGACGTCCGTGCTGAGGCCGAAAATCTTCGAGATGCCGAGTTCGACGAGTTCCTCGTCTTCGCCATGCAGCGTTTCGTGGAGTTTTTCACCCGGCCTTATGCCGGTGAACCGGATCGCGACGTCCTTGTATGGGCTCTTTCCGGACAAGCGGATCATCGTTTCGGCCACTTCAAGGATCGGTACCGGCTTGCCCATGTCGAGCATATAGACGGCATAATCGTCTCCGCTCTGCCGCGACGCGGCATCGGCCGCCGACATGATGACGAGATCGACGGCTTCGGCCACGGTCATGAAATAGCGTGTCATGCGCCGGTCGGTGATGGTGACGGGCCCTCCGGCCTCGATCTGCGCCTGGAATATGGTCGCCACCGAACCATTGCTGCCGAAGACGTTGCCGAACCGCACTGCAATGAACTTGGTGGCCGGGCGACGCCCGCTTGTCTCGCCTGCCGGCGTGCCATGCAAGGCGCTGATGATCTGTTCGGCGGCCCGCTTCGTCATGCCGAGCACTGACGAGGGATCCACCGCCTTGTCGCTCGATATCAGGACAAATTGCGCAACCCCGCACTTGGCGGCGACCTCGGCACAGACGAGCGTTCCGAAGATATTGGTCTGGATGGCCGAATCCCAGTTTTCCTCGAGCAGCGGAACATGCTTGAGGGCCGCGGCATGAAAGATGATGTCCGGCCGGAATTCCGTGACGACACGCGTTATCTGGCGCCGGTCCGCGACATCGACGATGCGGACCTTGAGGCGGTCGTGGTCCTTCTCGTCAACATACTGGCTCAGCTGGAAAATGCCGAACTCGGAGTTGTCGGCGACCAGCACCGCCTCGGCTCCGAGTTCCAGCGACCGCCTGACCAGCGTCTGACCGATAGAACCGGCACCGCCGGTCACCAGAACGCGTTTGCCGCCGACAAAGGCGCCGATACGCTGGATATCGGACGCGACCGTCGGCCGGCGCAGGATCGTTTCCATCTCGACGGTGTCGAGAACCAGCTTTCCGTGCTGTTCCAACTCCGAAAGGCCTGAGAACTGCACCACATTTATGTCGCCGTGCCGGGCAATGCGCACAAGTTCCGAATAGTCCTCGATTTCGTGCTCGGCGCCGCTGCCGAAAATCAGCAAGTCCAGGCTCTTGGTGCCGGTCGCATAGTCTTCCAGGACATCGATCAGGCGCGGCATTGTCGCCACCACGGGAACACCTTGAATCCGCGTGCCCAACGGTGCGCCGCGCTCGGTGGCCATGATGCCTGCGATGGAATAGTCCGCCGGTTGCGCCGTGCGCGTGAAGCGAATGATCAGGTCGGCCTCGCCGAGCCGGCCGACAAACAGAGCGCGCTTGGCCTGCTGGTCGGTCTTGCGGCTCAGAATCCCCCAGCTCGCGCCGTCACGCAGGAAGCGGTAGAACAGCCGGGGTGCCGATATGATGGTGAAGGAGACGAGGAAGAAGACGATGAACTGACGCTCGTTGAGCCCCGCCACCGGCCGGTAAAAACGCAGCAGCAGCGACGCCATGTAAAGAGTGAACGTCAAAATCGCGCAGCTCTTCAGGATGTTGAAAAAGTCCGGCGTCGAGGCGAAGCGCCAGACAGTGGTGTAAAGGCCACTGTAGCGGAACAACAAATGGCTGATGACGACGATGCCCGCCCATGTCGCCAGACCCTCGTTGGAGAACGCTTCGAACGAAAGATTCGACCGCGAAAGAATAAGGCTGAGTGCCACGGCGACCAGGACCATGACCACGTCCTGGACCATGATGAAGGCGCGCCGCATCTGTGGCCTGAGCCCGAACACAGCTTCTAGATGGGAATTCATTGGACGGCACTAGACTCCAGGCTCAAGGGCATCGACACCAGCGAAGTGCGAACACGAAGATACTTCGCGATCAATCACCTTACCCACGTGCCATCCCCGACCCCCGCCGTCCTGTATCGCATACTGCGGGTGCGAGGGCATAGCCAGAGGTTTTTTCGGACAAGAGCGTGAATACGAGTAAGCTTGACGCCCTGTTACTGGATCGGTGGAGTCCGATCGGTGCGTTGCGATTTGGACACTGCCGCCGCGTCAGCGTTGTTTCGGTTTTGCCGCAATTGACTCTGCTCTCGACCTCGCTACGACGCAACTGGTCGAAATGGCTATGAAGGCCAAGTTTGCGGGTCGAGTGCGTGCAGAGGACAAAGCTACCAGAGGTGGGGCGCGGGCGCGCCACATTATAGTCATAACATGTCGCGACATGATGGCACGCTGGCCATTTCCATACTGGGACGGCCTTCAGAGACGTAATGACTCGGTTGCAGCTTCCAAAACCGGCGTAGAGTACAGGCAAGGCTCATGATCGCAGAAGCCAGCTCTGTGGCTTGCCCATCCATGGGATACAATTATGGCTGTTGCCGCGACGACAATGAAGAGTTCGAAGTTAAAGCGAGAAAGCCAGGGCGAGCGCACCTGCTTGATGGTTCTTGGCATGCATCGGTCCGGCACCAGCGCGTTGGCCGGCGTGCTTCAACTGCTGGGTGTTGCTCCACCAAAGAACTTGATTCCCGCCGACGAAAGCAACCGGACAGGTTATTGGGAACCATTGCATCTGGCCCTGCTGAACGAGCAGCTCTTGCTCGAACTTGGTAGCCGGTGGGACGATTGGAGGCCGGTCCGGGTCGAGGAACTGTCGGCAAGCCGGTTAAGATTCTACCACGACGAGATCGCTCGCCTACTCGATGGCGAATATGGCGGCATGCCAACGATCGTGCTCAAGGAGCCGCGGATTTCGCGCATTGTGCCGATCTATCAGCAACTGCTTACATCGCTCAGGTACAAGACTGACTATGTAACGATCACTCGCAATCCACTGTCGGTCGCCAAATCGCTGGCAAAGCGCGACGGAATGGATCTGGGATTCGCCTCCCTCGTTTGGCTGAACTACGTTCTGGCCTCCGAGAGAAGCACTAGGAATTCACCTCGTGTCTTCTTGTCGTACGAGTCGATGGTTCGAGATTTCGGGCCTGCCCTGGAGAAGATCTCAGAACGATTTTCGATCGAATGGCCGCGCAAGATTAGCTCTGTCGAGAAAGAAATTGCAGCTTATCTGTCGACTGATCACCAGCACCATCTGGCGAGCGTCGACTTGCTCATGGCTAATGATGGCGTGCCGGATCTGGTCAAGCGAGCCTATGTTGCCATGCTCGACCTCGAGGAAGACGCGTCTTCGCCAGCAGCGACCGCCGAACTCGATGCAATCTATGACGAATTTGAGGACAGTTGGCTGCCGGCTGGCCAAGTCATGTTTGCCGAATTGCTGGCGCGTGAGACCAAGGCGCGCCTCGCGCCGACAACCGATTACGCCGCCACAGAGTTAAGACTGGTCGGCAATGTCCGGGCGCTGATGTCTCAAGTCGATCAACTTAGCGCGGAACGCGATGCGTTGAAATCAAAGATCGTAGCGATGGTTGAGGACCAGAACCCAATGGAAGGGCAGGCGGTCGAGGGTGAGATAAGAGCAGAGCGACTGAAGTCAAGCGAGTTGGCCACCGAGTTGGCCACAAGGATCGGTGAGATTGCGAGCTTGAATGCCGAACTCTCAACGCGCTCGGCGCAACTCGCAGATTCGAGACAGGAAATCGCAAGGTATGTCAGCCAGATGTCAGCTCTCCAGGCAGATTTGAGATCGCTCACCGAGCAGTACGACAGCCGGGGCCTGGACGTTTCGACCCTGAGGGACCAAGCAGAACAACTGCGATTGGAGATCGCCGCCAAGTCAAGCGAGTTGGCCACGAGAATCGATGAGATCGCGAGCTTGAATGCCGAGCTCTCAACGCGCTCGGCACAACTCACAGATGCGAGACAGGAAATCGCAAAGCATGTCAGCCAGATGTCAGCTCTCCAAGCGGATTTAGGATCGCTCACCGAGCAGTACGACAAGCAGGGCCTTGACGTTTCGGCCCTGAGAGGCCAATTGGCGGCCGTGACGGAAAGCCTTCAGGCAGCGGCGCGCGAGCTAACGCTTATCCACGAGAGCAAATCGTGGAAAGTTGCGAAAGCATTGTCAAAGCTTGCTTTGCCGATCCGAAAGATTGGCGCAGACACACGAGGCACGGATAAGTGAGCGCAAAACAGAAGACATCAGCAGATATCTACGTTTTCGATGTCGACCCGAATTCGGACACGGCTGCGGCAAATGTGTTGCGGTTAGTCGGCAGGGATAAGGATGTCCTCGAAATCGGCGCCGGACCGGGGTCGATCGCCAAGCCACTGATAGCTCTGAACGGCTGTCGGGTTACCGCGCTCGAATATGATCCGAACTGCATTCCGATCCTGAAGAGCTTTTGCGTCGACGCGGTCCAGGGCGATCTCAACACGCCAGGATGGGGCGAGGTCTTCGGTGAGCGACGCTTCGATGCCGTCGTCATCGCGGATGTGCTCGAGCATCTGGTCAATCCCTGGGAGACATTGAGGGAGGTCACCCGCTATCTGCGGCCTGGCGGCAGCGTGGTCTCGTCGATCCCCAACGCCAATCATGCCGCAATGATGGCGATGATGCTTGATGACAATGTCGACTACCGGGACTGGGGCCTTCTCGATCGCACACATATCCGCTTCTTTGGCGCCAAGAACCTTCAGCACCTCTTCCGCCAAGCCAATCTGAAGATCGTCGACGCGCTCTTTGTCGTGCGGACGCCCGAGATGACAGAGTTCGCCGAGAACTGGAAGAAAACGCCCGAACAAGTCCGGGCAGCTTTGGAACTCGGCGCCTATTCGCAGATCTATCAGACGGTCGTGAAGGCAGAACTGGCGAACTCGCCGAAGAATGAGTTTGTCCTGCTCGATCGCGCGCCCCCGAAAATCGGCAAGCCTGTTTCGAATTTGCCGTTTGTCCCGCCGCCACACTATTCGCCACAGCAGCGACCGACGTTCAGAACGATGGTTGGCCGCATGCTCGGCCCGACCGGCCGTCGCATCGTGAAGTCGATCCTGAGCATGCGATAATGGCGCTGCGTTATGTTGCCTACTATCTGCCGCAGTTCCATCCGTTCCCCGAGAACGATGAATGGTGGGGCAAAGGGTTCACCGAATGGACCAACGTTGCGAAGGCGGAGCCGCTCTACGATGGCCATAATCAACCGCGCTATCCGACCGATTTCGGCTACTACGACCTTCGCGTCCTGGACACCATCCGCGATCAGGCCGAGGTCGCTAGGGAGCACGGGATCGACGCTTTCTGCTTTCACTACTACTGGTTCGACGGCCACCGGCTGATGGAGAAGCCGGTCGATGCTTTCCTGACCGACAAGAGCATCGACATGGGCTTCTGCCTGTGCTGGGCGAACGAAAACTGGACCCGCCGATGGGACGCCGCCGAGCACGAGGTTCTAATCGCGCAGACCTATGGTCCGGATTGGGAGTTGCGCTTCATCGAAAGCCTCTTTCCCTATTTCAAGGATCCCCGCTATCTGCGGGTCGATGGCAAGCCGTTGCTGGTCGTCTACCGGCCGCAGCATCTTCCTGACGCCAAGGCCGCAGGTAAGCGCTGGCGGGAGCATTGCCGCAAGATGGGTATCGGCGAAATTCACATCGTGAACGCGCTCGTTCACGGCAATAACGACTACGAGCAGTATGAGTTCGACGCAGGCGTCGAGTTCCCGCCGCACAACATGAAATTCCATGGTGTGAAGGAGATCGTGCCGACCTATAAGCCATTCGAAGGCTACCCGGTCGAATATGCCAACGTTGCGCGCGATTTCCTATCGAGGGACCATAGCCGCAAGCGGATCTATCGAACCGTTTTCCCCGATTGGGACAATACGGCCCGGGTAAAGAATCGCTCATTGATCGTTCTTGGCTCCACCGTTGCAAATTATGAGCGCTGGCTGCGGGGATCGAGTTCGCTGACGCGCGCCAATCGCGCGGAAGGCGATCAACTGGTCTTCATCAATGCTTGGAACGAATGGGCCGAGGGATGCTATCTCGAACCAGACCGGAGACACGGCCGGGGGTTCCTGGAGGCCACGCTTCGCGTGAAAAATGGCATGTCGATGGTTGACGATATTTACGACGTTGCGCCGGAACGCGTGCGGTTCGAACTCAGGCAGCAATTAGCGGCGATCCCCGAGGAAGCCAGGGACGCAGAAATCGCAAAGCTC
>NZ_RZPL01000010.1:0-24732 GCF_004022805.1 Mesorhizobium sp. M7A.F.Ca.CA.002.04.1.1
GTTCGGTGTCTGCCTGTCGCTGACGACGGCCATGCAAGTGGCCGGCATCAACATACCGACCGACATCATCCAGATGCTGCCGTTCCTGGCGGTGATGATCATGCTGGTGCTGTTCGGCCGGCGCGCCAGCCTGCCGGCGGCGCTCGGCATTCCATATGAGCGCGGCGCGCGCTGAGGACAATTCATGCGCGGACGGGACCCGCGCCAATAAAGGAGGCAAGAATGTCGGATACCAAGGTCTACCTGCTCGACGGCGGCTCGCTCGTTCTCGACGGATATCATGTGTTCTGGAACCGCGGCCCTGGCGGCGAAGTGCGCTTCCCGGTCTATTCGATCCTGATCGAACATGCCGAGGGCCGGTTCCTCATCGACACCGGCTACGACTACGATCACGTGATGAAGGTGCTGCCGTTCGAAAAGCCGATCCAGGAAAAGCACCAGACCATCCCAGGCGCCCTGGCGCTGCTCGGCCTCGAACCGAAGGACATCGACGTCGTCGTCAATTCGCATTTCCACTTCGATCATTGCGGCGGCAACAAGTATTTTCCGCACGCCAAGAAGATCTGCCACCGGACCGAGGTGCCGCAGGCCTGCAATCCCGAACCTTTCGAGCATCTCGGCTATTCCGATCTGAGTTTTTCGGCGGAGGCTGCCGAAGCGCGTGGCGCGACCGGGCAATTGCTTGCGGGAACGACACGGGCGAATTCGACCTTTGAAGGCATTGATGGCGACGTCGAGCTTGCCAGGGGCGTCCGGCTGATCTCGACGCCCGGCCATTCGATCGGCCATTACAGCCTGCTGGTCGAGTTCCCCAAGCGCAAGCCGATCATGTTCACGATCGATGCGGCCTATACGCAGAAGAGCCTCGAGACGCTGTGCCAGGCGGCCTTCCACATCGATCCGGTGGCGGGCGTCAATTCGATGCGCAAGGTGAAGAAACTCGCCGAAGACCATGGCGCCGAGCTGATGTACTCGCACGACATGGACAACTTCAAGACCTACAAGACCGGCACGCAATTCTACGGCTGACCGCCGCCAATCCGGAGACAAGACGATGCGCTATCTCGAACACGCCGATCCGGTCATCACCCTGACCGCGGGACCGGTGAACGCCTATGCCGAAGTGCTGCGCGGTCTCGGCCGCACGGTGCTCTACGACTACGACCCGGCGTTCCAGCTTTTCTATGAGGGTGTGGTCGACAAGGCGCAAAAGGCGATGCGGCTGTCGAACAAGCCGGTCATCCTGCATGGCGAGCCGGTGCTTGGCCTGGAGGCCGCCGCGGCCTCGCTGATCACGCCGGACGATGTCGTGCTCAACCTTGCCTCCGGCGTTTACGGCAAGGGGTTCGGCTATTGGGCGAAGCGCTATTCGCCACATCTGCTCGAGATCGAGGTGCCCTACAACGAGGCGATAGATCCGCAGGCGGTCGAGGCAATGCTGAAGGCGCACCCGGAGATCACCGTCGTTTCCGTCTGCCACCACGACACGCCGTCCGGCACCATCAATCCGATCGACGCCATCGGCGCGCTGGTCTCAGCGCATGGCGGCTATCTCATCGTCGACGCCGTCTCGTCCTTTGGCGGCATGCAGACGCACCCGGAGGACTGCAAGGCCGATATCTATGTCACCGGCCCGAACAAATGCCTGGGCGCGCCTCCCGGCCTGACGATGATGGGCGTCAGCGAGCGGGCCTGGGCCAAGATGAAGAGCAACGAGGCAGCCCCCCGCGCGTCGATGCTGAGCATCGTCGATTGGGAGCATGCGTGGTCGCGGGATAAGCCGTTTCCGTTCACGCCGTCGGTCTCGGAGATCAACGGGCTCGATGTCGCGCTCGACCTCTATCTCAATGAGGGGCCGGAGGCGGTATGGGCGCGCCACGCGCTCACCGCCAAGGCCATGCGCGCGGGCATTGCTGCGATGGGCCTGTCGATCTGGGCGGCCAGCGACAGCATCGCGTCGCCGACCACGACCGCTGTCCGCACGCCCGAAGGTGTCGACGAGAAGGCGCTTCGCCAGGCTGCCCGCGCCCGTTACGGGGTGGTGTTTTCGTCTGGCCGCGGCGAGACCTTGGGCAAGCTGACGCGCATCGGCCATATGGGTCCGACCGCCCAGCCGATCTATGCGATCGCGGCGCTGACGGCACTTGGCGGCGCCATGAACGCGGCCGGCCAGAAACTGGCGATCGGCAGGGGTATCGACGCGGCGCTGGCCGTGATCGACGCCGACGCCTGAACAGATATCACCACGGATTGAGGGAGCATTTTCATGACTGAACGGCTTGCGGGGAAGACGGCCCTGGTTACGGGCGCTGCGCAGGGTATCGGCAAGGCGATCGCCGCGCGGCTCGCCGCCGACGGGGCAATCGTCATCGTCAGCGACATCAATGCCAAAGGCGCCAAGGCGGCGGCCGCGGCAATAGGCGGAAGGGCGAGGGCGATTGCCGCCGACATTTCCGATCCGGCCTCCGTCAAGGCACTCTTCGCCGAAATCCAGACCCTGACCGGGGGCATCGACATCCTGGTCAACAATGCCAGCATCGTGCCGTTCGTCGCCTGGGACGATGTCGATCTCGACCATTGGCGCAAGATCATCGACGTCAATTTGACAGGCACCTTCATCGTCAGCCGCGCCGGCACGGACCAGATGCGTGCGGCAGGCAAAGCTGGGCGGGTGATCAGCATCGCATCCAACACCTTCTTTGCCGGCACGCCGAACATGGCGGCCTATGTCGCAGCCAAGGGTGGCGTCATAGGCTTCACCAGGGCGCTCGCCACCGAACTCGGCAAATACAACATCACCGCCAATGCGGTGACGCCCGGCCTGGTCGAGAGCGACGGCGTCAAGGCGAGCCCGCACAATGAGGCGTTCGGCTTCGTCGAGATGCTTCAGGCGATGAAAGGCAAGGGGCAGCCGGAACATATCGCCGATGTGGTCTCGTTCCTGGCCTCCGACGATGCGCGCTGGATCACCGGCCAGACGCTCAATGTCGACGCCGGGATGGTGCGCCACTAAAGCATTCCGCACCCCAAACCCCTGTACGCTTTCGGGCGATCTGCACCCAGGTCGCGACGGGCGGACAGGCGCGGCCAAAAATGTATCCGCAAGGCCGCAGTCGGCCAATCAAGGAAAAATCACAGTGGACTTCGGATTCGACACGTCGGTTTTCGACGGGCTGACGATTGCAATGCTGGTCGCCGGTCTGGCCATGACCGGAATGGCCTCCGGCGTGCTCGCCGGTCTGCTGGGGGTCGGCGGCGGCATCGTCATCGTCCCGGTGCTGTTCTGGGTGCTTAGCCTGTTCCACTTTTCGCCTGCTGTGATCAGCCATCTGGCTGTCGCGACGTCGCTTGCGGTCATCATCCCCACCTCGATCTCGTCAATGCGGTCGCACAACAGGCGCGGCAATGTCGATCGGCCTCTGCTCACTCTGTGGGGACCGGCCGTTTTCGTGAGTGCCCTGATCGGTGGCATCACGTCGAAGTTCATCCCGGGCGCCGGCTTGCGGCTGGTTTTCGGCGTCGTCGGCCTGCTGGTGGCCCTCAACATGGCGTTGCCGAAGCACTTCGTGATCTCCGATCACCTGCCGCAAAGCGGCTGGATCAACCGCGCGATCGCCTCTGTCATCGGCTTTGTCTCTTCGCTCATGGGAATCGGTGGCGGCACGCTCTCGGTGCCGACGCTTTCCAGCTTTTCCTTTCCTGTGCACCGGGCCGTCGGCACATCGTCGGCGCTTGGCCTGCTTATTGCGCTTCCGGCAGTGGCCGGCTTCATCTGGTCGGGTCTCGCAATTGCAGGCAGGCCTCCGCTCAGCCTGGGTTACGTCAGCCTGCCGGCGGTTGCCATCATAGCGCCCGTGAGCTTCCTGTTCGCACCCTTGGGCGCAAGGCTCGCCCACGCGCTCAACCCGCGCTACCTGAAACTTGCCTTTGCATTCTTCCTGGCGATCACGGCCGGGCGAATGCTGCTGTCTTGAATTTCGCTGGGCGGCGTACGGCTATTTTTCCCGCATGGCCCGGCGGAAGTTCTGCGTGATCGGCTCGGCGAGATAAGAGAGAACGGTGCGAGCCCCCGTCCGGATCATCGTCTCGCTCGACATGCCGGGCAGCAGCTTGCGGCCCTCCAGCTTGCCGAGTTCGCTTTTGTCGATCACAACCGTCGCGGCGAAAT
The DNA here is from genome assembly GCF_004022805.1 of Mesorhizobium sp. M7A.F.Ca.CA.002.04.1.1. Taxonomy (NCBI): domain Bacteria; kingdom Pseudomonadati; phylum Pseudomonadota; class Alphaproteobacteria; order Hyphomicrobiales; family Phyllobacteriaceae; genus Mesorhizobium; species Mesorhizobium sp. M7A.F.Ca.CA.002.04.1.1. The sequence continues at coordinate 4,169 of NZ_RZPL01000010.1, forward strand.
ACGGTGCGCCGCTGCGCTCCTCAACCATGCGGTCAGCCGACACGATCTCCACGACACCCTCGAGCGGCGGCAGGTTGTAGCGGGCGAAGGCCGGGAAGCTGACACGCGCGGGCTGTCCGGGTGCGATCGTCTCGACATCCTCCGGTTTGACCATGGCTTCGACCACGAGTTGTTGTCCGAGCGGTACGATCGTCATCAATGTATCGCCGGGTTTCACGACACCGCCCGCGGTGTGGACCTTCAGATCCATGACGATGCCGTCAACCGGTGCGACGACATCGGTACGGGTAAGCACGTCCCTGGCGGCACGCTCCTCCTGTCTCAGGTCGAACAGTTCCGCCTCGACCTTGCTCAACTCATCGACGGACTCGTTGAGCCGCACCGTATCGAGGTTCAGGATCTGCATGTCGATCTCGGCCATGGCGCTTCTGGCGCGGGCGATTGCGGCGATATTGGTGGCGCGCTCGCCCTCGATCTCCTGCTGCTGTCGTCTGAGCAACAGGTTCCGCTCGCGGGTGGTCAGCCCCTTCTTGAGCAGACTCTCGAGGTCTTTGGTTTCACCCTCGATCGCCTCGATCTGTTTGTCCTTGGTGACGATAAGCTCTTCCAGTCCCTTTATCTCCTCCTCGGTCTGGTGGCGGCGCTGGCTGAGGATTTCCTGCTCGTCCGCCAGATTGTGGTGTTTCGCCGCGAACACGTCGCGCTGTGCGGACACCGCGTCCTTTGCGGCGGTGGCGGGGTTGGCGAGCAACGCCGGATCGAACTCGATCTCGGCCCTGCCGTCACGCTCGGCCCTGAGACGCGCGGCCAGCGCCTCACGCGTTGCTATCCGGTTCTGGATCAGGTCGAGCTGCGCCTTTGCCTGCGTGTCGTCGAGCCGGACGAGGATCTTGCCGGCCTTGACGACATCACCGTTGGCTGCGTTCAACTCCGCGATGATGCCGCCCTCGAGGTGCTGGATCAGCTTGCGGTCGCCGGCGACCTTGATAACGCCCGGCGCCACAGCGGCGCTGTCCAACGGTGCCAGGGCCGCCCAACCTCCCGCGACGCCGAAGAACAGGAACATGATCGCGAACCCGGTGCAGGTCACGCCTGTGAGACGCAGCGGCATCGGTTGCAGCAGGGAGGGCGGCGGAAGGGGCAGCGGCACGACGTTCAATTCCGGGGGGCGGCTCATGCTTCCTTGACCTCTTTGGTTTCCTTGACCACTTCGAGGGCAGGCAACTGGGCAGCCTTGGGCAGATGGGCCACCTTGCTGACGCGGCTGGCGAGTTCGTTGAAGACATGGTCGCGCGGCCCGAAGAGATCTTGCTGACCCCTGTTGAGGACCAGTATCTTGTCTACCTTCTCCAAGATGTTGGCGCGGTGCGCGATCAGGATAACGGTTGTGTTCGTCGCCTTGGCCACGCCGAGAGCGGCAATCAATGCCTCCTCGCCCTCCCTGTCGAGGTTGGAATTGGGTTCGTCGAGGATAAGCAGCGTGGGGTCGCCGTAGAGTGCCCGCGCCAGCCCGATGCGTTGGCGCTGCCCGCCCGACAGTATCGCACCCGCCTCGCCGATCTCGGTGCCGTAGGCCTTCGGCAGCCCCTTGATGAGTTCGTGGACGCCGGCCAACTGCGCTGCCTTGATCACGTGCTGGAAGACCGCCGGATTGACCGTCGCAAAGCGGGCGATGTTGTCGGATACGGTGCCGGCGAAGAGTTCGATGTCCTGCGGCAAATAGCCGACATAACGGCCACGGTCTTCCGCCGCCCATTGGGCAACATCCGTTCCGTCCAGCAAGGCACGCCCCCCCGACGGGCGCCAGGCACCGGCAAGTATGCGCGCCAGGCTCGTCTTGCCGGCCCCGCTCGGACCGATCAGGGCCATCGCTTCACCCGGCTCGAGACGGAAGCTGATGCCTTTCAGGATGTGCTCGCCACCCTGTCGGGCAAGCACAAGGTTGTCGGCCTCAAACCTGCCTTTCGGACGGGGCAGTGGCAGGACCGGTGTGGCTTCCCGGTGCTGTCCGGCGACCGCGGTGAGGCGTTTGTAAGCGGCACGCGCTCCCACCGTCGCCTTCCATGTGCCGATCGCTTGCTCGACCGGTGACAAGGCGCGACCCATCAGGATCGAGGCGGAGATCATGATGCCGGGTGAAGCCTCGTTGCGAAGAACCAGATAGGCGCCGAGGCCGAGTATGGCCATTTGCAGGGCCAGCCGGTGACAACGCGCGATAGCCGCGATGACGCCGCCACGGTTGGCGGCAAGAACCTGTCCCTTGTTGGCCTCGTCCTGTTGGGCCTTCCAGCCTTCCAGCAATGGCTTCAACATGCCCATCGCCTGGACGACCTCGGCGTTGCGGATCGCCGCCTCGGCTTGCACATAGGCCCGCGACTGTGCGCTTGCGGCCTCGGTCAACGGCTTGCGTGTGAGGTATTCGTTGAGCAGCGCCAAAGCAAACAGCACGATCCCGCCGCAAAGCGCCAACCAGCCCAGCCATGGGTGCATGAAGAATATGGCAACGAAGAACAACGGTGCCCAAGGCGCGTCGAGGATCGGGAAGATGCTGGGGCTGGTGAAGAAGTTGCGCACTTGATCCAGGTCGCGCAGCGGACGGGCGTTGGCTTGGCCTGGCGCCGAGGCGGCATATTCCACCGATGCGGTCAGGAGAACCGGTGCCAATCGCGCGTTCATCCACGATCCGACGGTAGCCAGCAGGCGCCCGCGCACCACCTCAAGCCCCGCCATTGCCGCGAGCGCCCCTGCCGCCATCAGCGACAGCATCACCAGCGTCTCCAGGCTGTGGCTGGACAACACGCGGTGGTAGACTTGGAGCATGTAGAGCGCTCCGGTCAGCATCAGCACGTTGATGCCGCCGCTGAACCAGACAAGCGGCCGGATGGCACGTCTGGCCTCTTTCATCACCACCTGCAGGGCAGGGGGCTGTTGTTTGGTTTTCATCGTTATTTCTCTGGTGTGCGGGATGACATCTCGTGCGGGAAGGTTGGGGGCAGCATTGGCTGCCCCCCGTTGGCCAGTGTCAGGCGACGTCGACAAGTATGTGCTGCATCGCTGTCTGGTCCGCGTCCGCGTCCGCCACTTTGAAGGCGAAGTCGAGGTGGGCATCCGGCGTCTGGGTCGAGGTCGAGGTGAAGCCGATGTCCGTGATCTTCAGCACGTCGTTGTCGGTGGGGTCGAAATTCACCAGGTTGGTGGTCGCATCGCTGCCGCCACCGGCGCCGGTCGTCGGGTTCAGGTTGATTGCCGTGTTGTTGCCGGTGATGCCGTTGCCCGACTGCATGATCTGGACACCCTGCAACACGAAGTGCTCGCCGGCCGCGTTGTAGTCGTTCTGCTCGATGATCACGAGGCCGTCATTGTTGTCGAGCGTGAACTCGCCGCTGTACGGGGCCGGGACGTGACCCATCTTGAAGATGTCGGCATTCTGCACGTACATCGCCCTCGTAATCGAGACATCGTCGAGCGTCGACGCCGTGCCCTTGTCGTCGATCAGGTTGAGGATCAGCATCAGATCCTCGCTGTTGCCGATGCCATCGAACTTGATGGCCATGGTGCCGGCGGTCGCTGTCGGCTGGGTAGCCTCGTTCTGACTGTTGATACCGACGTTGCTGTCGAAGAACCGCAATGTGAGCAGTTCGCCTTTCTGGATCGTGTCACCGGCGACACCGTTGGTGCTCTGCGTCGCGGATACCCAGCTTTCATTGGCGTTGCTCACCATCTCGTGACCACCTAGGGTGAAGGTGGCGTCGCCGGATGACCCCTCGCCATTGGCTGTCAAGCTGAACGGGTTGGCTTTGTTGATCAAGTTGCCCGTGAACTGCACGTAGAAGTTTTCGTTAGCCGGCGTATTCGGATCATCAGCCTGCAATTTTTCCAGCACGATCTGTGGGTGGCCCGTATTGCCGAGGGGCTCCTTGGACAAGAGTTGGCTGGTGTGGATAACGTCGAAGCTGAAGCCTTCGAGAGGGTCGGTCAGGTGGATGGTATAAGTATCGGCAATCTTGTCGAAGACGAGGGTGCCGCCCGCCGTCCCGGTCTGGGTGCCAGCCGCCGGATCCTTGTCGTAGGTGAAAGTGAAGTTGAACGTCGCGGAGGTAAGGCTCTCCGACGCCAGCGTCACCTCCGAGGTGAGAATGTTACCACCGCCGCCGCCGGTGATCGTGCCGGTGAGCCCGATCTGGACGCCGGCAAGCGCGCCATTCTGGTCGACAAAGTCAGAACCACTCGCATAGAACGCGGCCGGATGAGCATCCGCGCCGATGTCGTACCCGAAGGCTCCGGTGGCCGACGCGTTGAGTGTGTTGGCCAGAGTCTCGGGGGTCCCGATACCGTTGCCGGCGTTCTGGTCACCGTCGAACGGCACTGTGATCGTCGGCGCATCATCCTTGAAGACGAGGCTTGTACCGATGTTGACACTGTCCGAGGCCTGGTCGCCGTCACCGTCGGTGATGATCGCCGTCAAGGTTACGAGATCATCGGCTGCCAGCGATGTTTGCTGATCCGGTCCGGTGTCGGGCGAGTGTATGACGGCACGTGCCTGATCGAGCGTCACGGTCCCGTCAACAGCCACGCTCACCGTGAACACAATATCGCCAGCGGCTGAACCGGCACGACCGACCACCTCGCCGCCTTCGACGAAAAGCAGGACGGACAGGCCGGTCAAGGTGTCAGTGAGGCCGCTAACGTTCGTAACCTGATTGATGCCGAGCGCATAGCTGATAGCGTCACTATCCGCGCCGGCGTTTGGGGTGAAAACGGTCGCGAAATCCGCACTGTTGGCACCCAAGTTGGACTCGTCGACGGTCAGCGTCGGCTCGGTGCCGGTGGTCGAGATGCTCGGGCCATCATCCTTGAAGTTGAGGTTCTGGCCGATGTCGAGGCTGGCCGACAGGTGGTCGCCATCCTTGTCGGTGACGGTCGCGGTGAGCGTGACCAGATTGTCGGCGGCCAGGCTGGTGCTGTCGTCGGGGTTGCTGGCGTCGGCATGGACCACCGCCCGGAGCTGGTCGAGGGTTACGGCGCCGGCGGCGCTGACGGAGACGGTGAATACGAGGTCGTTGGAGCCGATGGTGTGGCCTTCGACGACGCTGCCATTGAGCGAGAGGATGACCGCCTGGCCGGTCGCCGTGTCGATCAGACCCGAAGGGCCTGCCACGACGCCCAGTGCGTAGGTCAGCGTGCCGGCCCCGTCGGCGCCGAAGCCCGAACTGAAGTTGGCGGCAAAGCTCTGCGTGTCGTTGGTGGTAAGAACCGACTCGTCGACGGTCAGCGTCGGCTCGGCGCCGGTGGTCGAGATGCTCGGGCCATCATCCTTGAAGTTGATGTGGGAGCCGACCTCTTCGCTATAGGCGTTGGTGCTCGTCGCCGAGAAATGGAACTCGGAGATGTCGCACCCCTCGTTTGCATCGACCCCTTTGACCGTCAGCCGATCCATTGGGCTGCCGGTGGTGATATCGACGGTGGTGGTGTTGTCGAGCCCGGTGATGGTGACGGCGTTTCCGGTCCCGCTGAGCCCGGTGACGGTGATGTTGCCGCTGCCGGTCGCATAGGTGCCATCGACAGTGATGACGGACGCAAACCCCGATGTACCCGTCAACTTGATGCCGGTGATATCCACGGGGCTGGTCGTGGTGCCGTCAAAGAAGTTCGTGCCTTGGTCGTTGCCCGTATTGTTGAAGGCGCTGACGGTGACGTCCACACGCGCAGTCGGAGTGGAAGGTGTGATCTGGCTGATCGTGAACCCGGCCTGCGTGATGGTCTCGATGTGGTTGCCGTACTGGATTTGCGACGCACTCCCTGCGTTCAGGGTACCGCCGGTGACAAAATCGACCTGCAGCGTTTCGTTCGGATTGATGCTCTGGTTGTTGATGCCGAAGCCCTGTTCGCTGACGTTGGCACTGCCACCGTTCAAACCGATTACCAGCAGCTGCTTGGAAGCGTCATTGGCCGAATTGATCAGATAGAAATCATTGTTGCCGGGCGCGGCGGCTGAGCCCAGAAAACTAGCCACGGAGGTGCCGGTGACCGACGCGAACACCTTGTTGGTCAAACCGATACGATCGTCCGGATTGGTCGCGTCCGGATTGAGCAACGGCACATACTCGACCGTGTACAGGTCCGCATTGGTGGCGCTGGTGCTGACCAGCCCAAACGAGAAAGCGAGCGGGCCGGTTGCGGCCGGTGCGGCCGACGGGTCAGAGGTGCCGATGACACCGATTACGACGTTTGCATGGGGCGGGTCTGCGTCTTTGAACAGCCAGACATAATTGCCATCGACCGTCTGAATGCCGCTGTTGACGCCGACGGTGGTGGAAAACGGGGTTCCGGTGAGATTCTGGGAGAGAACGACCGAGGTGATGGTTTCTCCCGCACTCGCCGAGGCCACGACGAAGTTGGCCTGGAAGGCGACCTCCGGCGAGGTCAGCCCACCCGGATCGTCGAGACTTAGGAGATATTGCACCGTGGGGTTGGTATCGTAAGGCGGAATGGCCGGATTGATATCATCGTCCGTAAATCCGGTGGTCTCGTCGAGGACGATGTCCTGGGTCAAGATGTCGAGTGCCATGGAGATTCTCCTTGGTTCAAAATTCTCTCTGGAAAAGGGATGCAGCCCCTAATGCCGGAAATGCACCTACCCCGGTGCAGCCGGTCGCATACTGAAATGCGCCCCTCCAATTTCATTGTGCCGCCGGCGCAGAGGGCGCGTCCATTCCCGCTTCGATAGTATTGCGGTCAATGTCCGCACCTGATCGAACGATATATATCCTTCGATAGGTCAGGTTGACGGGCGCTGCGGGGAGGTCGCGCAGGCACGCGCCAGATGCCGCCAGACGGCTCTGCGGCCGTTGCCGTGCGTACAATGTCGGTGCGAGTGGAGAGTGTTCAGAGCAGGCCGGTTCGGCCCATTCCCGGACGCTCGGCGGCTTTGCCGTGCGTCATCCAGGCCAGTTCCGCCCGGCCGCCTAGGTGCAACTTCTCGTAGACGTGATGCAGGTGCATCTTCACCGTGCCTTCGGATAAATGCAGCCGCTGCGCGATGGTCTTGTTGCGCAGCCCGCGCGAGACGAGATCGGCGATTTCGGTCTCCCGCCCGGTCAGCCGGGACATTGGCTGCGGCTGCGAGCCGGGCATCAGCAGCTGCTGGACGATCTTGTTGTCGATCCACTTCTTGCCCGCCGCCACCGCATTCACGCATTCGATGAGAAAGCGGTGGCTGATGCCGTCCAGAAACAGGCCATCGACGTCGAGCGTCTGTATTTCCCTGACATCGAGCCTGCCGGTTGGCTGCACGATGAAGATGATGCCGAGAGCGCTGTTGCCGGCCTTCAGCCGTGAGGAAAGACCTGATGTCTGCTGATCCGCGAGATCCACGCCTACGATGACCATATCAGGCTGATGGCGCTCCACATGAGCGAGAACGTCCACAGGGCGGCGACACTGGGCGACAACATCGTGTCCAGCCTTCTGCAACACCCATTCCAGACCGGCGAGATATACCCCCCGCGGGTCCGCGACAACCACTGTTGACATGCGAACACCGTCCGTAAAAAACGCAACGAACTTGGTTAAATACCCGTAAAATCAGGAAACCAGAGCCCACATCGATTGTCAAGGAATAGCTAATATACATATTGCTATAATCTACGACGGACCGGCGGGCTCCCTCGCAGCGTAGCAGGCCGGCTGACGATTCTGCGGAGGCGATGCTGGACTTGGTTGAAATGCCAGCGTTTCGATTGCACGTGGATCCGCGGAATCGAAGTCGAAATCGCCGGACGTCTCACCGCACTCCTGGGTGAGAAATTTGCTAGCGCCAGCGCGCTACCGCCTTTCCCCCCACGCGTCGAGCTGCCAATTCAGGCTTCGATGCTACGGCTGAACGGGCCGAGCTTGTGCGGTGAGACGGCGTTACCTGGTCGACCGCAAGCGAGCATTTGCCGGTGAAGGCTGACAGCGAAAGCAATCCGACGGCGGCTTCAAATATTCAGGTTGAACTGCGGGTATGCCGTCGGCAACCGGGGGCATTCCGAAAAACGCTGCGAAGTGAAAGTCTCACCCAAGATACGGATGAGGCAAGAGACATCTGACTGAGCGGGTTGCTGCTCGCAGGAAGCCGTCCCTGCGGTCTGCGCTTGGATGGTTTCGTTTCCATGGCGCGAGGTGCGCTGTTCTTCACCCGTTGTCGTCGAATGTCGCAGCAAAGTGCCTTGCGACTGGGAGGAGACCTGGAATGAACGACATCAAATTCACGTCCGGCCTGAGCGTGGTGGCAGATGCCCATGTCGCCTTTCGCGGCACGCCCTTCGTCGAACGGACGGCGCCACTGAACCAGAACGCACTCTGGATGCGCTGGGACAGGAACATGGTCGTCGATTGCTACTCCGATATGGTCGAGGAACTGGCGGCTATCCGCAACAGGGTGGCCATGGGCGACATGTCACCACTGTCGAAATATGTCATTGCCGGTCCGGATGCCGAGAGGATGATGGATGCGCTCATCCCGCGCGACATCAAGAAGCTGCAGGTCGGCCAGATCTACTATGCACCGTGGTGCGACGAGAACGGCCATGTCGTCGGCGACGGTCTGGTTTTCCGCATGGACGAAACCACCTTCCGCGTTTCCGCCGATCCCGGCCTTTCCTGGTGGAAGCAGCATGCCGAAGGCCTCGACGTCCGTGTCACCGACATATCCGATAGCTACGGCATCCTCACCTTGCAGGGACCGCGTTCCCGCGAAGTGCTGGAGGCTGTCACCCAGTCCGTGCAGGAATTGCCGTTCTCTCGCTTGGCCATCGTCACAATTGCCGGCAGACGGGTCGAGATCCTGCGCCAGGGTTTTACCGGCGAGCATGGCTATGAATTGTGGGTCAAGGCGGATGACGGCGCCGCCGTGTGGGACGCGGTCGAGGCGGCAGGCAAGCCTTTTGGCATCCTTCCTGCCGGCGCCTGGGCGCTCGACATAGCACGTCTCGAAGCCGGGCTGCTGATCGTTGGCTACGACTATACAAGTGCCGGCCCAGACCATGGCGGCGCCAGCATTCAGGCAGCTGGAAAGTATCGTGCGTCGCCCTTCGACCTCGGCCTGGGCCGGCTGGTCGACTTTCGCAAGGCCGATTTCATCGGCAAGGCGGCGCTGCAGCGCATGTCGAACACGGGTGACCATCGCCAGCTCGTCGGGCTCGACATCGACTGGTCGCAAGCCCTCGACGGCAAGGGGCTTGAGAGCAATGCGCCCGGAAATCTGCGGCGCGTGCAGTGGTATCCGCTGAAAGCCTTTCGCGGCGGGAAGGAAGTTGGGCACGCCAGCAGCGTCGCCTGGTCACCTTCGACCGGCAGGATGATCGGCTTCGGCCATCTGCGGCGTGAGGCCGCCGAGACCGGCACCGAGCTCACGCTGAAGTGGAACAAGGATGGCGTGGCGGCCGATGTCAGGGCGCGTGTCGTGGGGCTGCCGTTCCTGTCGCTCAAACGCGCCGCCAACGGGTAGCGAAACGCTGTTTCAGAACTGAGAGTCCTGTCGTTGCATCCTCCCGTGACGACAAGCCGGGCAGCTGGTCTGCCCGGCTCCCATTGCCGCGGCCTACGGTGCCGCGAAATCGTGAAGCTGGTCGGGAGAGACCTGGAAAGATCATGAACGACATGCGCCAAGAGCTTATCCAGACGCGAGGTTCGGCTACATTTGTGTTCGACGCGGAGGTGTCGATCGAACTGGCACCGGCGCAGGCACGCACCTTTGCGCCACCAGCCGACTGCTTCCCGCTTGGCTCGCGCGTCTTTCTTACTCACCTTCCCGGCAAGCCCGAGGCTTTGCAAATCGAAGCAGCGCGCCGGATCAAGGAGTTGGGCTTTGTGCCGGTGCCACATCTGGGCGCGCGGAACTTCAATTCGGAGCAGGACTATGTCGATCTTGTCACCGCCCACAGTCGAAACGGGATAAGCGAAGCGCTCTTTCTTGGCGGCAATCCGGCTCTCTTTCCGGGGCCGTTGGGAGAGGCAACCCAGTTGCTCGCCCATCCCGTGGTCAAAGACAGTGCGATACGAACCGCCTTCGTTGCCGGCTATCCGGAAGGGCATCCAAGCATCGTCGAAGCCGTGCTGACGGACGCATTGCGGCGCAAGCTCGACATCTGTGCCGAGCGGTCGCTGGAAGCCAGGGTCGTATCGCAATTCGCCTTCGATGGCGACATGATCGCCGCCTGGGCGAGCAGTCTGCATACGGCGCATCCCGGGCTGCCGGTTCATGTTGGTCTGGCCGGTGTGACCAGCCTTACCAAACTCATCCGGTTCGCCATGATGTGCGGTGTCGGCCCTTCGATCGCGGCGCTGCGGCGTTCCGCCAGCGGCCTCTTCAACATCGTGGCCGACCGGAACCCAGCCGAGATCTTACAAACCATGGCGGCAAGCTACCCGGCGCCGACCGCGCCACTACACCTCCATTTCTTCCCATTCGGCGGATGGGAAAAGACGCTTGCCTGGTTCGCCGATTATCGCGAGGCGTGCTGGCCGCGGGTCAACGAACGATGAATTGTGCAGCGCTTCGACTGTCGTTCATTCTGACGCTGTCCTGCGAAGACCAGGCCGGGATCGTAGCGGCAGTGACGACCGAACTCGCCAACCTTGGCACGAACATTGCTGAAAGCAGCCAGCATTGGGACAGGGCCTCGAACCGTTTCTTCATGCGCATTGCCTTTTCGGCGCCCGCCTGGGTGTCTGCCGATGCCATCACCAAGGGACTTGCGCCTGTGGTGGATCGCTTCGGCCTGAGCAGCCGCCTGCTTGAGCGGAGCCGTCGGCCGAAAATCGTCATCATGGTCTCGAAGTTTGACCATGCATTGCTTCACCTCATCTACCAGATCCGTGTTGGCTGGCTCGAAGCCGAGGTCGCAGCGATCATCTCCAACCACGAAGACAGCCGCGAAACTGCGGCATGGGCTGGCATTCCCTACCACGTCTTGCCCATCTCGAAGGAGAACAAGCAGGAACAGGAAGGCCGGATACTGGCGGTGATCGAGGACGTCGGCGCCGACCTCGTCGTCCTGGCTCGCTACATGCAAGTGTATTCCGACGACCTCGCGGGGCGCCTGTTCGGCAAGGTCATCAACATCCACCATTCGTTCCTGCCAAGCTTCAAGGGCGCGCGGCCGTATCACCAGGCTTTCGAGCACGGAGTGAAGCTGATCGGCGCCACGGCTCACTATGTGACCGCCCAACTCGACGAGGGGCCGATCATCGAGCAGGAAACCGAGCGGGTAACGCATTCCATGAGCGTCGAGGATTTTATCGCGGCCGGCCGTGACATCGAAAGCCGCGTTCTGGCGCGTGCGATCAAACGGCACCTCGAAGCCCGCGTGATGATCAACGGACGAAAAACGGTTGTGTTCGCGTAAGGCGGCAACACCGACCCGTGTGTGGCGATGCTCATATCAACAGGAGAACCAGATCATGAAAAATGGAACGGCGCATCTCTTTATCCCGGGTCCGACCAACATTCCCGACGCTGTGCGGCGGGCCATGAACGTGCCGATGCAGGATATGCGCGCACCGGATTTTCCGGAACTGGTGCTGCCCTTGTTTCGCGACCTGAAGCAGATCTTCAAGACCGAAACCGGCAGCGTCTTCATCTTTCCGGGCTCAGGCACCGGCGCCTGGGAAGCGGCAATCTCCAACACGCTCAGCCGCGGCGACCGGGTGCTGATGTCGCGCTTCGGCCAGTTCTCGCACCTGTGGGTCGACATGGCCGAGCGCCTTGGACTTGAGGTCGATTGCATCGATGTCGAATGGGGTGAGGGGGTTCCGCTCGACGCCTATCGGCAACGGCTGGGCGACGACAAGGGCAGCAAGATCAAGGCGGTATTCGCCACCCACAACGAGACCGCGACCGGCGTGACGTCCGACGTCGCCGGCGTGCGTGCCGCGCTCGACGAAACGGCTCACGATGCGCTGCTGTTCGTCGACGGCGTCAGTTCGATCGGCTCGATCGATTTCCGGATGGACGAATGGGGCGTCGACCTCGCCATCACCGGTTCGCAGAAAGGGCTGATGCTGCCTGCCGGTCTCGGCATCCTGGCGGTGAGCGCCAAGGGTCTGGAAGCGCACAAGCAGTCGCGCATGGAGCGTTGCTATTTCAGCTTCGAGGATATGCAGGCTTCGTCCAAGACCGGCTTCTTCCCCTATACGCCGCCAACGCAGTTGCTGCTTGGCCTGAGAGCCAGCCTCGACCTTATCTTTGCCGAGGGACTGGAGCAGATTTTTGCCCGGCACCACCGGCTCGCCGAAGGTGTGCGCCGCGGCGTGCATGCGTGGGGACTAAAGCTCTGCGCCAACGAGGAAAAATGGTGGTCGGATACGGTTTCGGCGATCGTCGTCCCCGAGGATGTCGATGCCAGACAGGTCATCGCCAACGGATATTCCAGATATCGCACATCCTTCGGCGCGGGCCTCAGCAAGGTGGCTGGCCGCGTGTTCCGCATCGGCCATCTCGGCGACCTCAACGAGGTCATGTGCCTCGCCGCCCTGGCCTCGGCGGAAATGTCGTTACGCGACGCCGGAGCCCGAATCGAGGCCGGCTCCGGTGTTGCCGCTGCGCAGGAATGGTACCGCGCCGAGATCGGCCGGACCTTGCAGCCGCGGCACGAACGCGCGGCTTGAGAGGATCGTAGCCATGAGCAAACCGAAGGTAATCGTTACCCGGCGCTGGCCGCATGAGGTCGAACAGCGCCTTGGCGACCATTTCGATGTCACGCTGAATGAAGCCGATCGGCCCTATGAGCAACAAGAGCTTCGCCAGGCCCTGCTGCTTGCCGATGCCGTGCTGCCGACCGTAACCGATCGGCTTGGCGCGGATCTCTTTGCAGGCGGGGTCAGGGCAAGAATACTTGGCAATTTCGGTGTCGGCTTCAACCACATCGACATTGCCGCCGCCAGCGCAGCAGGGCTGATCGTCACCAACACGCCCGCCGTGTTGACCGATGCCACCGCCGATCTCGCCATGACGCTGCTTTTGATGTGCGCGCGCCGTGCCGGAGAGGGCGAGCGCGAGCTGCGCTCCGGCAAATGGACCGGCTGGCGGCCGACGCATCTCTGCGGCACCCAGGTCAGCGGCAAGACCGTCGGCATCATCGGCATGGGAAGGATCGGCCAGGCCATGGCCAGGCGCTGTCACTTCGGCTTCGGCATGGAGGTCGTCTTCTTCGACAGCCGGCCGGTTCCCCACCCCGGCATGCCGGCGCGGCAGCTGGCGACTGTGGACGAGGTGCTGGCGGCCTCGGATTTCGTGTCGCTGCATTGTCCGGGCGGTGGCGAAAACACCCGCCTCATCAACGAACGCCGTCTTGCCCGCATGAAGAAATCAGCCTTCCTGATCAACACCGCGCGTGGCGATGTGGTGGATGAGGACGCACTGGTCCAGGCGCTGCGTGAGCGTCGGATTACTGGTGCCGGGCTCGACGTGTTCGAGACGGAGCCGTCCGTGCCGCGCGCCTTGACGGAGCGTGAAGATGTCGTGCTGCTGCCCCATCTGGGTAGCGCCACCAGCGAAACGCGCATCGCAATGGGCATGCGGGTGATCGACAATCTGTCGGCCTTCTTCGAAGGCCGCACCCCGCCTGACGCAGTGAACTAGCTCCCCGTTTCAGTTCCAACACCAGGCATGGCGACGCCGAAAACCGTGTCCGCCTTTTGCCGCCAGGAGACGAGCAGAATGACCGGCTTTTTCCAGAGGAACCTCAAGCTCCAGGATGCGGTGGTCGCCGATGCGATTGCACGCGAGATGGGCCGGCAGCGGTCCGAAATCGAGCTGATCGCATCCGAAAATATCGTTTCGCCGGCTGTGCTGGAGGCACAAGGCTCGGTGATGACCAACAAATATGCCGAGGGCTATCCGGGGCACCGCTACTACGGCGGCTGCCAATATGTCGATCTGGCCGAAGCGGCTGCCATCGACAGGGCCTGCCGGCTGTTTGGCGCGGCGCACGCCAATGTGCAGCCGCATTCCGGCGCCCAGGCCAACGGCGCGGTGATGCTCGCCATGCTGAAGCCGGGCGACACCTTCATGGGTCTGTCGCTCGCCGCCGGCGGGCATCTGACGCACGGTGCCCGGCCGACACTGTCGGGAAAATGGTTCAACGCCGTGCAATACGGCGTGCGCCAGAGCGACTGCCTTATCGACTATGAGGAGCTGGAGGCCAAGGCGCGGGAAACACGGCCAAAGCTGATTATCGCGGGTGGATCGGCCTATCCGCGCATCATCGACTTCAAGCGCATCCGGGCGATCGCCGATGCCGTCGGCGCGCTGATGATGGTCGACATGGCGCATTTCGCCGGCCTGGTCGCCGGCGGCGTGCATCCCAACCCGGTCGAGGTCGCCGATATCGTCACCACCACGACGCACAAGACGCTGCGCGGCCCGCGCGGCGGTATGATCCTGACCAACAACCAGGACATCGCCAAGAAGCTGAATTCGGCGGTGTTCCCTGGCCTGCAGGGAGGCCCGCTGATGCATGTCATTGCTGCCAAGGCCGTTGCCCTGGGTGAAGCCTTGGAGGACGGGTTCAAGACCTATGCCCGGCAGATGGTGGCGAATGCCAGAAAGCTGGCCGCGACGCTTGGCGAGCGCGGATTCGACATTGTCTCCGGCGGAACCGATACGCATCTGCTGCTGGTCGACCTGCGCGGCAAGGGCCTGTCCGGCAAGGACGCGGAGGAGGCGTTGGGCAGGGCAGGGCTGACCTGCAACAAGAACGGCATTCCTTTCGATCCGGCGCCGCCTGCCGTCACCTCCGGTATACGGCTGGGCACACCGGCCGCCACCACGCGCGGTTTCGGCGAGGGCGAGTTTGCCCGTGTCGGCAATCTCATAGCCGACGTGCTGGATGCGGTCGGAACGCAATGGGGCGCCGAACAGGAGAAGGCGGCTCGGCGGTCGGTCGAGGAGCTTTGCGAGGCATTCCCGATCTACGAGCCCAGACCCGGTTGACCGTCCGGGGAGCGCGCCACAGGCAGATACATGGCTGCCGCGGACAGGGCATTAGCCACAGATATGGTTTTGCGTAGCAGCGCCATTCGTGACGAGTTGCGCCTGTCCTAACGTCATCGCGAAATCACCGCATACATCCACCGCCAAGTTTGTCGTCCGAGCCATTTTGCAAGCAATTTCCGTCGATTGACGGAAGTGGCGCCTTCGGCTGCGGACGGCAGGAGGAGCTTGGATCCATGGGTGCGGCGTTTTCCGGGGAGCGGGTTGCCAGCCTCGAAAGATACCCTGGCTTTTTTTGATCTTTTGAATGGAGAGGAAAATGAACATCAAGAGCCTTCTTTTCGGCTCAGCTGCGGCTCTGATCGCAGTTTCCGGTGCGCACGCCGCCGACGCCGTCGTTGTTGCCGAGCCGGAACCCGCTGAATACGTCAAGATCTGCGACGTCTACGGCGCTGGTTACTTCTACATCCCCGGCACCGAAACCTGCCTGCGCATCGGCGGCTATGTCCGCTACGACGTCGGCGTGGGTGATGCCGGTTCGTTCGATGGCGTCAATCACGTTCCTGACAGCATGGGCGAAGACGACCACTCGACCTACTGGAAGAATGCCCGCTTCAACCTGAAGACCTGGACCGGCCAGGAAACCGAACTCGGCACGTTGAAGACCTACACCGAGACCCGCTTCAACTTCGGCAACAGCTTCGGCGACTATGCCAACCAGGCCACGACCAACGACAGCCGCAACAACTGGCAGGCCCGCAACACGGGCATTACGCTGAACTTCGCCTGGATCCAGCTCGGTGGTCTGCGCGTCGGTAAGGACGACCCGGCCTTCGACACCTTCATCGGTTACGCCGGCAACGTCATCAACGACACGATCGTCCCCTATGGCGGCTTCGACAGCAACGTCGTCCAGTACTACTTCGACCTCGGCAACGGTTTGTCGGGCGTGGTTTCCCTCGAAGAAGGTAGCGGCAGCGCTGGCCCGACCGGCGTCCCGCCTTTCACGTACATCAGTTCGGGTTACGACACGATCGACAGCTATGTCCCGCATGTCGTCGGCGGCGTGAAGTACACGCAGGGCTGGGGCGCGATCACGGGCGTCGCTGCTTATGACAGCACCTTCGAAGAATATGCCGGCAAGGTTCGCTTGGACGTGAACGCTTCGAGCGCTCTGTCTCTGTTCTTGATGGCCGGCTACGGCACCGACAAGAACATCGACCGCAACTTCTATAAGCAGTGGGGCGGCAACTGGGCAGTCTGGGGAGGCGGCACCTACAAGTTCAACGAGAAGACCTCGTTCAATCTCCAGGTTTCCGCTGACGATGACAAGAATTACGGTGTCGCGGCAAACGTTGCCTACGATGTCGTCCCCGGCTTCACGGTCACGGCCGGAGTTGGCTATAACCGCGATGGCAAGTTTGGCCAGGTTGACAACCGTAACTGGGTCGGCGCTACGAAAGAGAATAGCGTCGGCGGCCTCCTCCGCTTCCAGCGCGACTTCTAGCGGATTGTTGTAGCACTTCGCCGAAATATACGAATGCTCGCTGGGCAAGCCGGCCCAGTGAGCTCATCGGGTGGCTCCTCTCAAAATGCTTGAGTCCGTACCTCCAGGACCGAAGCGCGCCGCCGATGCGAAGGGCGCCTTTGACCAAGGCGCCCTTCATTCCGGCTATGTCCACCAGTGTGATCCCACCCGAGTGACGACGACTGGCCAGCGCGGCTCGACGTCGATCTCGACAAGCCGTTGACCAGCGAGCGTTCAAGGGCGGCCTCTCTGGCCTGGCGGATCGCCTCGGCTAGCCTGGGCCTGTGCGCGTGGAAGCATCGGTCTGCCGCCATGAGCAGGTTGATTGGCGGTATCTTGCGTCACGAGGCCATAGCTTCGACAATTGGAGACGCAGCCGGAACGCGGATCGACTTCATTTGCATGGCACCGGCAGTCTGACAGGGGGAAGCCGATATGCGCCTGCCACCGATCGACCTTAGCCGCGAGAACACCTTCGGCGAACTAACCTATGAGAATGGCGGCGACTACGGGCCGATCGGTGGCGACTATCTGGCCTTCATGCTTGTCCACGTCGGATCCCTGACGCTCGAGGCGGATGACAGCGTCCTGCAACTGGAGGCAGGACAATGTGCTCTGTCGCTCACGCGTGATCGCTACATGACGTCGGTGGCGCCGGAAACGCTGACCCATGTCAGCTGGTGCGATGGCCGGCCGCAGAACGCGGCGTGGCTGTACAAGGAGCGCGAGAAGTTCGCGCCGTTCATCGTCGCCTCGCCGATGGTCCACACCCTCATGCAGTTGGGTGTTGATCTTGGCCTCGGCGAGCGTGGCGGCCGCAGTGGTGTTCGCGAGTCGCTGACCAACGCCTTGCTCCACGCCTTCATCTACGAGGCCGAGGTGATCGAGGCGGAGCGGCCGATCCCGCAGACGATCCTGCAGGCACGCCGTTTCCTCGAAGAGAACTTTGCCGCCGATCTGTCGATCGAGCGGGTGGCGCAGCAGGTGCGCGTCAGTCCGCAATATCTGGTCTCGGCGTTCAAGAAACATCTCGGCATGACGCCGGCCAAATATCTGTGGCGTTGCCGCCTCGATTACGGCACGCATCTGCTGCAGCGGACAGGACTGTCGATCAGCGAGATCGCCTACCAGGTCGGCTACAAGAACCCCTATCATTTCTCGCGGCAGGTCAAGCTGGCGTTCGACTGTTCACCGACCGAGCTCAGAGAGCAGAAGCGCAACGCCTGATGGTTGCCCACGTGCCTCCGGGTGACGAGGCAAGCATTGCCTCCAGAACCGGGCGGGTGAACTGGCGATATGCTTTCCTCAAGAGCGGACATGGCGGTTTTCCAGGCACAAATGAATTGTCGGGCAATCAGGGTTGATCCGGCGTCAGGCAACGGACCGATGTCTTGCAACCTGGTTGCCGGTCGCGCCTTGGCCAGATCCGTTCGCCGACAACAGACATTCCAGGCTGGACAGCACCATGAGCAATTTCTCTCATCTCGATCCCGTTGCGCTCAACGACTGGCATGTCGTCGCCTGTGTCGAGGAGGCGATTTCATCAGACCATCCTGGGTCAGGACAAGCCGATCCTGGAGAATCAGGTTCCGAAGAGGCTGCCGCTGGATTCCCGTTCCGAGGTGCCGATCCGCGCCGACGCCGCGTCGGCCGCCTACCGCCGCTGGCTGCGCGAAAGGGGCCTGCGTTATGGCGTCGTGGCCGGCAACGGTATCGGCGCACACTAGAGCCGGATTATTTCAGGTCGAATCGACCTGAAATCGGAATCCGCCTCTAGATCAAAGAGATAGAGCATGATGTCTGGACAAACGGTTTCCGTTTGTCCGTGAAAACCGCTTCACACTTTTCGGCACTATGCTCTAGTCATGGGCGCATTTTCGGACATGATTAATTGTGGATATGCGCGAAAGAAATCGCAGCCATTGTTAGCCGACCTTCGCCGTGGAAGTTTCGGACCTAAGCCGGAAGACCGGCTGCCAACAACGCCATGGGGACGTTGTCCAGGCGATCGCCGCCTCCAAGTAGGCAACCGGAAAAGACAAGAACATCCGGATGACGACAGGGCGGCATTGGACAGTTCTCGGACTGGAATGAGAGGATCAAGCGATGACGAATACCATTACGCGACGCACGGCAATCCTGGGCACGGCGGGCGCCCTGCTTCTGTCGGGGCTTGTACGCTCATTCGCGGATGTCCCAAAGACGCTGAAACTGGCTGTTATCCTGCAGGACCTGCCTGACGTCGGCTGGGACCGGACACTGCTCGACGCGCTTGAGCAACTGAAACAGGAAAGGCCCGAGGGGCTGGAGATTGCATGGGAACATACCGATCCGCTGTACGGAGACGATGCTGAGAACGCCATGCGTTTCTACGCAGAGAGTGGTGAATACGACATCATCTGGGGCCATGGCACCTATTCGGACCAGGTCCAGAAGCTGAGTGTCGAGTTCCCCGACCTGATGTTTGTTGTCACCGGCTCCGGCAATCACCCAGCCGGGCCAAATCAATACTGGATCTACAAGCGGCTGCATGAGCCTTCCTACCTGCTTGGGATGCTGGCTGGCCATACCACCAAGACAGGCATGGTTGGCATCGTCGGCACCTTTCCAGCCAATGACGTCAACGACCAGATCAATGCGTTCTTCGAGGGTGCAAAGTCGATCAGGCCGGACATCCAGCATCGGCTTTCGTTCATCGGCTCGTGGTCCGACAATGCGCTGGCGGCTGAGCATGCCAATGTGCAGATCGCGGCCGGCGCCGACGTCGTTTTCATGCTGACCGACAATTTCAAGCCCTGCCAGGAGCACAAGATCATGTGCTTCGCCAACATCAACGACCAGAGCAAGGTCGCGCCCGACGCCATTGCGTCCAGCGCCATCATCAGCTGGAAGCCCGATCTCAACTGGATCATCGGCGAATGGCTGAAACACAAGGCCGGTGCGCAATTCAATGGCAACGCCGAACCGAAATGGTTTTCGATGGCCGAAGGCGGCACCGACATCGCACCCTATCATGATTTCGACGGCAAGATCCCGCAGGCGGTGAAGGGCGAAATATCTGCCAAGCGGCAGGAGATTCTTTCCGGCAAGTTTGTCGTTCCGCTCAACACCGCCGAGGTGAAGTAAGACACATCAACCAGGCAGCCCGGTGCGACCCAATGGAAGACCTGCTGAACGTTCAGAACCTTACCAAGCGATTTGGCAGCGTCATTGCCAATGACGGGGTTAATCTCGATATCCGCAAGGGTGAGATCCACTGCCTTTTCGGTGAAAACGGGGCAGGCAAGTCGACGCTGTCGTCCTGCCTCTACGGCTACTACAAAGCCGATAGCGGCGAGATACGCTTCAAGGGCGAGGTGGTGGAATTGAGCTCTCCCGCCGATGCCTTGCGGTTAGGCATCGGCATGGTTCACCAGCATTTCGTGCTGGTGTCGAACTTCACCGTGCTCGAAAACATCATCGTCGGCAGTGCCGATGTCGGGTTGCTGCGGAGGAAGGCCGATGCCCGCCGCAGGGTTCTCGGCCTCTGCAGGGACTGCGGCATCGACATCGACCTCGATCGCGAAATCTGGCAATTGTCGGTCGGTGAACAGCAATGGGTGGAAATCCTCAAAGCACTCTATTTCGGTGCCGAGCTGCTGATCCTGGACGAACCGACGGCGGTCCTGACGCCGCAGCAATCCGACCAGCTCTTCGTCATCCTTGATGGGATGCGCAAGCGTGGATTGTCGATTGTCCTGATCAGTCACAAGCTGCGCGAGGTGATGCAATCCGAAAGGGTCACCATCCTGCGCAAAGGCAAGGTCGTCGCTACGGTGGACACCGCCAATACGACAGCCGAGGCGATTACCGCCCTCATGGTCGGGCACAAGGTGACGAAAAACGTCAGGGACAATTCCGTCACGCCGGCGGGAGAAATCCTCTCGGTCGAAAAGGTGTCGGCGGTTGGCGAATGGGGCGAGGATGTCCTCAAGGACGTGACGTTTACCGTCGCCGCCAACGAGGGTCTCGGGCTGGCCGGCGTTGCCGGCCACGGCCCGAAGGAACTGTTCGAGGGAC
>NZ_RZPL01001100.1:0-1144 GCF_004022805.1 Mesorhizobium sp. M7A.F.Ca.CA.002.04.1.1
TGCTTGGGCTGGCGGCGATCATCATCGTGCATCTGGTGATGACGCGCACGGCGTTCGGGCTGAAGCTGAGGATCGTCGGCGCCAATCCACGAGCGGCGGTTCACTCGGGGCTCGGCGTTCCCGGCCTGACCGTCGCCGTCTTCGCCATTTCGGCCGGGCTGGCCGGGCTTGCCGGCGCCGTCGACATCATCGGCGTCCAGGGCAATGTCCGCGCCGACTGGAATCCCGCCTACGGGCTTGCCGTGATACCCGCCGTGTTTCTCGCCCGTATGAACGGCTTTGCGGCCATCGGCTTCGTGTTCCTGCTTTCGGTGCTTTCGATCGGCGGCGAGAGCGCGGCGCGCCGGCTCGGCGTGCCCAATCATTTCACGCTGGTGCTGGTTTCCATCGTGCTGATCGTGCTCGCGCTCGCCGAATATTTCGATCACCGATACAACCAGTCGCGGAGGGCCTAGGGCATGACCGGGCTCTTCAGCGAGGTCTTTCTCAGCGCGCTGCTGTTCGGCGCCGTCACCGCAGCGATCCCGCTGCTGCTTGCCGGGCTCGGCGAGCAGATCTCCGAGAAGGCTGGCGTGCTCAATATCGGCATCGAAGGCATGATGCTGGCCGGCGCCTATCTCGGCTTTGTCGGCGCTTTCTATTCCGGGTCGCTGTGGCTGGGCTTTCTCACCGGCGCCGCCGGGGGTGCTGCGGTGGCGCTTGTCATGGCGCTGCTTTGCGTGCGCATCGGGCTCAACCAGATCGTCATCGGCATCGCGCTGACCTTGGGGCTGGAAGGCCTGACGGCGCTGCTCCACCATTTCCAGTTCTCGCGCAGCTATCCGCGCCTGCCGGCGGCGGATGCGACTGTCATTCCGCTGCTTTCGGACCTTCCGGTCATCGGGCCTGCATTCTTCAAGCATCATCTGATCGTCTATCTGGCGGTCGCGCTGGTTTTCGGCATGGGCTACATCTACCGGCGCACGCAGTTGGGCCTCAATTTGCAGGCGGCAGGCGACAAGCCGGCCGCGCTCGATGTCGCCGGCATCGATGTCGTGCGGACCCGCACCATCGCCGTGCTGACGACCGGAGCGCTGGCCGGGCTCGGGGGCGCGTATCTCGCCAATGTCGGGGCCGGCCTGTTCATTCCGTTCATCACCAATGG
>NZ_RZPL01001101.1:0-1144 GCF_004022805.1 Mesorhizobium sp. M7A.F.Ca.CA.002.04.1.1
CCGCCGATGCCGACGCCATGCATGTGCGGCTCGCGGACGAGAGCGTCTGCATCGGTCCGCCGCCATCGCGCGACAGCTATCTCAACATCCATCAGATCGTTGCGGCCTGCGAAATCACCGGCGCCGACGCCGTGCATCCGGGCTACGGCTTCCTGTCGGAGAACGCCAAGTTCGCCGACATACTGGCCGCGCACAACATCACCTTCATCGGTCCGTCCGGCGACCATATCCGCATCATGGGCGACAAGATCGAGGCCAAGCGAACCGCCAAGCGCCTCAGCATTCCGGTTGTGCCCGGTTCGGACGGTGCCGTCACCGACCAAAAGGAAGCCAGGCGCATTGCCGCCGAGATCGGCTATCCCGTGATCATCAAGGCATCGGCCGGTGGTGGCGGGCGCGGTATGAAGGTAGCGCTTACCGAGGCCGACCTTGAGGTCGCCTTGCAAACGGCGAGCACGGAAGCCGGTGCGGCCTTCGGCGACGATGCGGTCTACATCGAGAAATACCTGGAAAAGCCGCGCCATATCGAGGTGCAGGTGTTCGGCGACGGCTTTGGCCGCGGCGTGCATTTCGGCGAGCGCGACTGTTCCTTGCAGCGCCGCCACCAGAAAGTCTGGGAAGAGGCGCCCTCGCCGGCCCTCAATGCCGAAGAGCGCGCCCGTATCGGCGGCATCTGCGCCAAGGCGATCGCCGACCTCGGCTATTCCGGCGCCGGCACGATCGAGTTCCTCTACGAAAATGGCGAGTTCTATTTCATCGAGATGAACACGCGCCTGCAGGTCGAGCATCCGGTGACGGAAGCGATCACCGGCATCGATCTCGTGCATGAGCAGATCCGCGTCGCTTCCGGCGGCGGCCTCTCGGTGAAGCAGGAGGACATCAAGTTCAACGGCCACGCCATCGAATGCCGCATCAACGCCGAGGACCCACGCACCTTCACCCCCTCGCCCGGTACGATCACCCATTTCCACACACCGGGTGGTCTGGGCATCCGCGTCGATTCCGGCGTCTATTCCGGCTACAAGATCCCGCCCTATTACGACAGCCTGATCGGCAAGCTGATTGTACATGGGCGTAACCGCGTCGAGTGCATGATGCGCCTGCGCCGCGCCCTGGACGAGTTCGTCGTCGACGGTATCAAGAC
>NZ_RZPL01001102.1:0-1142 GCF_004022805.1 Mesorhizobium sp. M7A.F.Ca.CA.002.04.1.1
CACGGCGGCGTTGCGGGCTGCGATCCAGGGTTCCTCCGCCAGTTGGCCTTCGATGGAAACGATATGCTTGGCATCGCTCGCCGTCAGCGGCTTGGGCAGCGATTTGGGCTGGCGCGGCGCGCGCAGTGCCGCCGCACCGGCCGCATTGGCGAGGCCGCGCCGCTCGAGGAAACGCAGCAGCGAACGAATGCCGGCGAGACCCCGGCCCAGCGTGCGGGCGCCGGCGCCGGCATTGCGGCGGGCGGCAAGGAAGCCGCGCAAATCCGCCGGGCGCAGATCGGCGATGTCCGAAATGCCGGGCGAGCCGCCGCAATGGCCGGTGAGGAAATGCAGGAACTGACGCGTGTCGCGCTCATAGGCTTCCACCGTCTCGGGCGACAGCCGACGTTCTCGCGCCAGCATCTTCAGCCAGCTTTCGCGCGCCGCCTGGAGATCGGGTTTGGCCGGGATGAGGAATTCCTGCATGGCGGCATTTTCGGATATTCGGGTTAGGAAGCGGTGAATAGCCCGTCATTGAAATGACAGCCGCGTGGGGCTAGAGCAGGCCAAAGGATATTTCGCCATGAGCAAGCTCCAGAATCCTGTCCAGATGGCCGTGATCGGCGCCGCCCATGGCATCAAGGGCGAATTGCGGGTGAAGACCTTCACCGGCGAGCCGCTGGCGCTGGCCGACTACGGGCCGCTCTACGCCAGGGACGGGCGCGCCTTCCAGATCGTCGACATCAGGCCCGCCAACACCGTCGTCGTGGTCCGTTTCAAGGGCATTGCCGACCGCAATGCGGCCGAGGCGCTGGCCGGCACGGAGCTGTTCGTCGACCGTTCGATGCTGCCGGACGATGGCGAGGAAGACGAATTCTACCATGCCGACCTCGTCGGCCTCGAAGTCCGCGACGACACGGGTGCCGTGCTTGGCAAGGTGGTCGCGGTGCACAATTTCGGCGGCGGCGACATTCTCGACGTGACGCTGGGCGGGCGCAAGGGCGTGCTGATCCCGTTCACACAGGCTGCCGTACCGCAAGTGTCGATCGCCGAGGGTTTTGTTCGTGTCGATCCGGCGGCAGCCGGGCTGGTCGATGACGAGGATGGCGGTGGTCCGCGTGAGGAAGACTTCGATCCGAAGGGCAGGCCGCGCGGACCGAGCG
>NZ_RZPL01001103.1:0-1141 GCF_004022805.1 Mesorhizobium sp. M7A.F.Ca.CA.002.04.1.1
AGACAGGCGTAATTCCGCGCTGATGCCGTCGCTGCGGGCTGCCGCGGTGCTGTGCCCGGCGGAATTTGCCGGCAAGGCGCCGGCAAGCGTTGCCGTTCTCATTCATCCGCGTCCACAACAGGCCTTCGCGCTGATCGGGCGTCTGCTGTTTCCGAGGGCGGCGACACCAGGGCCAATGACCAGCGAAACCGGCGTCTCGCCGCACGCTCACGTCGATGCGACCGCCCATGTCGAAGCCGGTGCCGTCATCGAGGCCGGCGCGGTTGTCGGGCCAGGTGCTTCGATCGGCAGCGGCACCGTCATCGCCCCAAATGCGGTCATCGGACAATCCTGCCAGATCGGCCGCGACGGCTATGTCGGTCCGGGCGCCAGCATCCAGTATGCCTTGATCGGCAATCGCGTCATCATTCATGGCGGCGCCAGGATAGGCCAGGATGGTTTTGGCTTCGTCGGCGGGGCCAAGGGTCCTGAGCGCGTGCCGCAGATCGGCCGTGTCGTTATCCAGGACGACGTCGAGATCGGCTCCAACACCACCGTCGATCGCGGCGCCATGTCCGATACGATCATCGGCCAGGGCACCAAGATCGACAATCTCGTGCAGATCGCCCATAACGTCCGCATCGGCCGCAATTGCATAATAGCCGGGCTTTCGGGTATTTCGGGTTCTGTGGTCGTAGGTGACAATGTCACCATGGGCGGCGGCGTCGGGCTTGCGGATCACCTGACCATTGGGACAGGGGCCAAGCTTGCCGCCAGAAGTGGATTTATGAGCAATGTCCCTGCAGGCGAGATCTGGGGCGGCTATCCGGCACAGCCAATGGCGGAAGCCATGCGGGAGATAGCCATGCTGCGCAAGCTCGCCAGGACCCGCAAACAGGGCGAGGGAGGCAATGGCTGACATGATCGCGTCGACGACGCTGGAGGCGGTCGACATTATGGGGCTGATGAAGCTCCTGCCGCACCGCTATCCGTTCCTGATGATCGATCGTATCGTCGACATCGATGGCGACGAATCCGCTGTTGGCATCAAGAACGTGACCATAAACGAGCCGCATTTTCAGGGCCATTTCCCTGAGCAGCCGGTCATGCCGGGTGTGCTCATCGTCGAGGCGATGGCGCAGACGGCCGGCGCCATCTGTAT
>NZ_RZPL01001104.1:0-1133 GCF_004022805.1 Mesorhizobium sp. M7A.F.Ca.CA.002.04.1.1
GTTGCTGGGCGGTCGGCTCTCGACTGCTCATTTCGGCCGCCTCCGGGCGCTGCGTCATCAACCCGTGCTTCAGTCCGCGGGCGACCAGCCAGACATTGGCGGGATAAGCAAGTGTGAAGCCGGCAATGACGCCGATCGACATCACGCCCCAGAACAAGAGCTCGGTCGGCTCCATCGCGCGCATGTCGCGCCCCATCATCAGGAAGCTCATGACGGGCGCCATGCCGGCCATCATGAAATTCATCGAGATGAACTCGGGCAGGAAGCTCTTGCGCACATTCTCCCAGTAGGTGCCGCCCATCATCGATTTCATGAACAGCGACTGGAAGATGAACAGGCCGAAGGCGAAACCCGCCAGATATTCGACGATGAGGTCGAGCCACATAGGCAGGCCAAGCGTTGCCGTGATGACCGCCGCGAGAATGATGCCGGTTGCATCGCCGGCAACGCAGTGGATGGTCGAACCGACGCCCTGCTTCCATAGCGGCCTGGTGAAGTCTTCATGCTCGCCCGGTCGTGGCTCCTTGTCTGCAAGCACATAAAGCAGCAGCCCCAATGGACCCATATAGAGGGTCACCAGGATGAAACCCCATTTCATCACCACCGGTTCGGGATTGTTGCGGTATTGATCGAAGCCGACATAGAGCGTCGAGGCGGCGGCAAGAGCGAACCAGACGGCAAGGAAATAGTCGATTGGCTGGATGAACATGGATGCATCCCGTCGCGGATCAGCGGTTTGTCACAAGCAGCCCCCGCCAATGAACGCAGAACGTGTGTTTATGATCCCGCCGGCCCAATCCGGTTGTGTCGAATTCTCCAGCCTGGCGCTCTTGTCGAAGCATTACGGCGCGGTAATTCCCTTGAAGGCGTGGGCGCTTCGCTGCCTCAACAGGAGCTGGCCATGAAACATCAAACACTCGACCAACTGCATGCCGTCGCCAAGATTGAATCGTCGGCTGCATATTCCGCAATGACACGAAATCAGCGCATAGAGCGCTGGGCTGAACTGCTGGAGCGTAATCCCGAGCGATGCCTTGGCGCGTTTGCAGGCACCGAACATCTGCACCCCGAAGCACGTGCAATGATGCGGGGCGAGGGAACCGCAATTTCGGTTGCTTTCGAAGATCCAGTGC
>NZ_RZPL01001105.1:0-1133 GCF_004022805.1 Mesorhizobium sp. M7A.F.Ca.CA.002.04.1.1
GGATGAAATATGAAAATCGCCCATGTCGCGCCGCTTTATGAATCGGTGCCGCCAAGGCTCTATGGCGGCACCGAGCGCATCGTCTCGTATCTGACCGAAGCGCTGGTCGATCTGGGTCATGAGGTGACGCTGTTTGCCAGTGGCGACAGCCAGACCTCCGCGAAGCTGGTACCCAGCCGGGAACGCGCGTTGCGCCTCGATCCGCGTCCGCTCAAATCCGAGATCGCGGCGCATCTTTCGATGCTTGCGCAGGTGAGGGAACGGGCGTCGGAGTTCGACGTCATCCACTTCCACCTCAGCCACTTCCTGCATTTTTCCTTCTTTGAGGATATTGCGGAGCGGACGGTGACGACGCCGCATGGCAGGCTGGATTATGTCGACCTGGCGCCGGCCTATGAACGGTTCCCGCGCTTTCCCCTGATTTCCATTTCGCACAGCCAGAAGGCGGGCCTTGCCAACGCCAACTGGTTGGCGACGATCCATCACGGATTGCCGACTGCTCTCTACGAGCCGACGTTCGAGACGGCCGCCGAAGAACCCTACCTTGCCTTCCTCGGCCGGTTCTCACGCGACAAGCGCCCGGATCGCGCCATCGAGATCGCCTTGCGTTCGGGGCTCAAGCTCAAGCTCGCGGCAAAGATCGGCGACGACGATCGCGCCTATTTCCGTGAGGTGGTCGAGCCTTTGATCGATGGCGATCGCGTTGTCTATGTCGGTGAGATCGAGGAAAACCAGAAGGCGGAATTTCTCGGCAAGGCGGCAGGCCTGCTGTTCCCGATCGACTGGCCGGAGCCGTTCGGCCTTGCCGCTATCGAGGCAATGGCCTGCGGCACACCGGTCATCGGCTGGAGTTGCGGTGCGCTGCCGGAGATCATCGATCAAGGCGTCACCGGTTTTATCGCTGACACAATGGATAGCGCGGTCGCTGCGGTGCCGGACTTGCTGCAACTCGACAGGCGAAAGGTGAGGGCCGTTTTCGAAAAGCGGTTCTCCGCCCGAAGAATGGCCGGCGACTATCTGGCCGCCTATGCGGGCCTGATCGGCGTCCCGAGCACGGCGAAGGCGTCTTGAGCAGCGACGTGCTCGAGCCACGGCAACGAAACAACAGGGATCTTTGACGAATGGCCCAACTC
>NZ_RZPL01001106.1:0-1131 GCF_004022805.1 Mesorhizobium sp. M7A.F.Ca.CA.002.04.1.1
GTAGGGGAGTAGGGGAGTAGGGGAGTATCGGGCCACTATCCACATTCACATTTCCATCCCCATTCGCTATTCACTGCCCACTGTCCCGTACTCCCCTATTCCCCTACTCCCCTAGGACGGCCATGATGCAACTCAGTCTCGACCAGGCAAAAGGACTGTGCCGGATGGCGGCACTTGGCGCCGGCGCCAATGAGGAAGCGGCGCAATCGCTCACTGCTTCGATCATATCAGCCGAGGCCGAAGGGCTTTCCTCGGTCGGTCTGTCGCATTTCATCGACTATCTCGAGGCGCTGGAAGCCGGACGCATCGACGGCAATGCCGACCCGGTGATCACACGGCCGGCGCTGGCAGTCTATCTCTCCGATGCACGCGGCGGGCTGGCGCATACCGGCTTCGACCGCAACATCGACGACCTCGCCAAGGCGGCAAAGCTGTTCGGTGTCGCCATCTTCTCGCAGAAGAACGCCTATACATGCGGCGCGCTCGGCTATTTCACCGGAAGGCTGGCAGCACAAGGACTGGTGTCGTTCGCAGCCACCAACGGCCCGGCCGTGCTTGCCGGCTCGGGCTCGGTCAAGCCGGTCTACTGCACCAACCCGATGTCGTTTGCCGCGCCTGCCGCCGACGGGGCGCCGCTGGTCATCGACCAGTCGTCGAGCGCCACCGCTTTCGTCAACATCCGCAAAGCGGCCGAGGACGGCAAGACAATCCCGGAAGGCTGGGCACTGGACGCCAGCGGCAATCCGACCACCGATCCCGCCGCCGCCATGAAGGGTGCAATGCTCGCCTTCGGCGGTCAGCGCGGCGCCAACATCGCGCTGATGGTCGAGGTGCTGGCGGCGGGCCTGTCGGGCGCCAACTGGTCGCTCGACGCGCCATGGTTCAGCGGCGGGCCGGACAGCCCCGGCACGGGACTGTTCGTGCTTGCTATCGAACCCAAGCTGCTCGATCCAGATTTCGAGCAACGAATGAAGGACCAGCTTGACCGGCTGCGGCGGCGCTTCGGCGTGCATGTGCCCGGTCGTGCCCGCGCAGAGGCCGCCGAGAAGGCGCAAGCGCGCGGCATTACCGCATCGAAGGCCGTGGTGCAGCGCATTTCCGAATTCGCTGCACGCTATTCTTCCTGAATAT
>NZ_RZPL01001107.1:0-1128 GCF_004022805.1 Mesorhizobium sp. M7A.F.Ca.CA.002.04.1.1
GGCCAAGACCGGTGATGGCGCGGACTTCCTTGATGACGTTGATCTTCTGAGCGCCTGCGTCGGTGAGGACGACGTCAAATTCCGTCTTTTCCTCGGCCGGAGCAGCAGCGGCCGCAGCGCCGCCAGCAGCGGCAACCGCCACCGGAGCAGCAGCCGAAACGCCCCACTTTTCTTCCAGAAGCTTCGACAGCTCGGCCGCCTCGAGGACGGTCAGCTTCGAAAGGTCGTCTACGATCTTTGCGAGATCAGCCATTGTTGTGTTCCTTCATAAGGTTCGAACGTGTGTTTGTGATAGCGAGGAACGGCCTCATGCCGCCTCGTCCTTCCGGGCGTAAGCGCCGATGACGCGCGCGACCGAGGCCGCTGGCGCATTGACGATCTGGGCGATCCGGGTTGCCGGCGTGGCGATCATGCCAACCAGCCTGGCGCGCAGCTCATCGAGCGACGGAAGTGTGGCGAGTGCCTTCACACCGTCGGCATTGAGCGAGGTGGTGCCCATTGCGCCGCCGAGAATGACGAGCTTGTCATTTCCCTTGGCGAAATCGGACGCGACCTTCGGCGCCGCAATCGGATCCTCCGAATAAGCAATCAGCGTCTGTCCCTTGAACAGCTCGATGATCGATGCGGAGTCCGTGCCCTGAAGAGCGATTTTGGCGAGACGGTTCTTCGCGACTTTGACGGTGCCACCGGCAGCGCGCATTTTCGACCGAAGGTCGTTCATTTGCGCGACGGTGATACCGGCGTAGTGGGCCACGACCACTGAACCTGCGTTCGAGAACGCACCGTTCAGGCCCGTGACGAGTTCGCGTTTTTCCGCTCTGTCCACTGCCTATCTCCAGTTGACCCCAATCCTGTTAACGGGAACATCCCATTGACGAGGACAGGCGTCGGGTTGCCTTTTGTCGGCCGGGCCATCCAGTAACGGATCTCCCGAACGACGCTCGAGGATCCTGCCCCCTTTCGCCACATCGACAGTCAAGCCGGCGATGCGCAGACAAAAGGCAAACACGGTTCGAACCTTTCATTGGAGCAATCGCTCCGTTGTCCGGTCTTCACCCGTCTCATGCAGGCCCAAATCGAATTAAGGCTTCTGGGCCGCCTGCAATCTCGGACAGGATGTCCGGAAAC
>NZ_RZPL01001108.1:0-1128 GCF_004022805.1 Mesorhizobium sp. M7A.F.Ca.CA.002.04.1.1
CTGCTGCGTCGATTTCGGCACGTTGCGCAATCGTTCCACGATCGCCACCAGATCGACATCGTCGCCCGGCTTCGACGTGGCCTCTTCGCGTTTGGCGGTGCCGGGGAGCAGGTGGCTCGGCAGCTTTTCGAACTTCAGCCGCATGGTCGTCGCCACGCCTTCGCCGAAGGCGATGGCTTCGCGCTGGCCCATCGAGGACAGGAAGGCAAGCGTCGAGGCGGAAGAGTCGGCAATCGCCGAGCGGATGATCGCCTGGTCCTGCTCATTGGCAAGCCGCATGGCGAAGAAGGTCGAGCATTGCGACAGGATGGTCGGGTCGAGCTCGCCGGGGCGCTGGGTGACGACGCCGAGATAGCAGCCATATTTGCGGCCTTCCTTGGCAATGCGCGACAGCGCATGCCTGGTCGGCGCGAATCCGAGACGCGGGTCGGCCGGCATATAGCGGTGCGCCTCTTCGCACAAAAACAGAAGCTGCAGCTTGCCTTCGCTCCATAGAGCGAGATCGAAGGCCAGGCGCGCCAGCACCGAACAGACGGAATTGACCACTTCGGACGGCATGCCGGCCATCTCGAAGCAGGTCACGGGACGGCCATGATGCGGCACGCGGAAGATGTTGCCGATCGTCTCGTGGATGGTGTCCTCGATCAGGCGCGAGTTGAACATGAAGCGATAACGTGGATCGGCCGCCGCCGATTCGATGCGCGTCTTCAGCGATTTGAGCGTCGGGCGATCGGTCTTGCTTTCGAGCATGCCCATGCGCTCATCGATCTGCTTCAGCAGGTCGGCGATGCGGTAAGGCACTGGCGTATCGGCGGTCAGCGCATCGCTGCCGCGCCTGATATAGGAGCCCGAATTCGGGTTGCGGTAGAGATTCTTGGCGGCCGGGATCAGGTCGCGCAAGGCATCGATTTCTTCCGGCTCGGTCTCGCGGCCCCGGAACAGCACCTCGGCGAATTCCTCCAGCGTGAACATCCAGAACGGAAGATCCAAGGTTTTGGAATCGACCCTGACGCAGTATTCGGGCAGCGATGCCGCGAACTCGTTGTGCGGGTCGAGGATCAGGATGCGCAGATCCGGCCGTGCCGCGATCGACTTGCGCAGCAGCAGCGAAACGGCGGTGGATTTGCC
>NZ_RZPL01001109.1:0-1121 GCF_004022805.1 Mesorhizobium sp. M7A.F.Ca.CA.002.04.1.1
GGTCCCGGAACCGCCAGCAACATCCGCGGCCTGGAGCAATATGGCCGCGGATGTTGATGGCGGTTGCGGGATCGTCGCCATTCATCGAGGCAGCGACGCCCGGCGTGGTGCGGAAGATGTCGGCGGCTGTGTCGGGCTGGATGCGGTCGAGTTCGTCCTGATCGACGGCGCTGATGGCGGCCATCGATTCGATCACCGCCGTTTTGATCATCGTTGCCGAGATGGTGATCACGTCGAGCATCGTCGCCGGCTGGTTCTGCGCGACACTGGCCGGCGCCAGGCGGCCGGTCTTGGCGGCGGCCTTTTTCTCCCGGTCCTGTTCCTGCGCGCTGGCAAGAGGCACGGCGCAGAGGCCGAGCACGAAGGCGAGCGCCGTGCTCGCCATCGATGTCGTGTTTGTTGTCGTTGTCATGCAGCCCCCAAGCAAAAGCAAAACTGCTGGCGGTGGCTGAGCGGCCTTGGCTGGCATTATTGAAAATCCCTCAACCAGTCAGGTCAGGGCATGGGTCACATATTTAAACATGATGACATAAGTCAACTTTAAATTTATAGCCGACCATCCTCGAGAAGCATCTGGCACGGGAACAGCGGCATGGTTGGCAGTTTAGGCGAAGGCAAGACGACCCACTGGTCGCAACCGGGCAGGATCGCGGCGGTGCTGCTTCTGGCACTGGCGGTGCTGGCGCCTTCCTGCGGCTTCAAGGCGCTGGCCGCCGAGACCGTTGTCGATGCGCTGGGACGAACCGTCGTGCCGGGCGCGGCGACCCGGATCGTGACGCTCGGTTCCGACGTCACCGAGATCGTCCACGCGCTGGGCGCCGGCGGGCGAATCGTCGCTATTGATCGCGGCAGCAAATATCCGCCTGAAGTCGCGCAAAAACCCAATGTCGGCTACCGCCGCCAGCTTTCGGTCGAGGGGCTGGCCAGCCTGCGACCCGACCTGATCCTGGCCGCAGAAGACAGCGGGCCTCCTGAAGCGGTCGAGGTGCTGAAGTCGCTGGCAATTCCGATCGTCTTGGTCCCGCAGGACAACAGCCCGCAAGGCATCGAGCACAAGATCACGTTGATCGCCGCCAGCCTTGGGCTCGAGGACAAGGGCAAGGCGGTTTCCGCCGAGGTGC
>NZ_RZPL01000110.1:0-10737 GCF_004022805.1 Mesorhizobium sp. M7A.F.Ca.CA.002.04.1.1
GGGCAGCACGATGGTGACCAGCACGGTGAACCAGCCGGCACCGCCCGCCCGCGCGGCTTCGACCAGCTCGCGCGGCAGCTTGCGCAGCCCGGCGCGCACCAACAGGAAAACCAGCGGGCCATACTGCACGCCGAGCAGCAGGATGATGCCCGATGTCGAATAGAGCGGGTTCCTGGTACCGAGCGGCGGTGCCGCCCCGAACAGCTTGAGGAACGGGCTTGCCGGGCCGAACAATTGCAGCCAGGCCAGCGCCGTCACCTGCGGCGCGATCATCAAGGGCATGACGTAACAGAGCACCATGGCGCTGCGAGCGCGGATATCGGTCAGAGTGACGAGGACGGCCACCAGCGTTCCAGACAGCACCGCAAGCAGGGTGCCGCCGATACCGACGACCAGTGTGTGCCAGGTGGCGATCCAGGTCGCCGGACTGGCGAGCCCCGCCTTTATCGCGACGGTCGACAGCGTGCCGCCGGGCGCCACGATCTCCTTGATCAGGCGCAGCATCGGCAGCAGGGAAAGCAGGACGATGACGATGGCTACCGCCGCCGTCAGGACCATTTCCTGGCCCCGGCTTTCCCTGATCCGTGTTGACATGATTGCGTTTCCTGGGGTCGATCAGCCGATGCGATCGGGGTTTTGCCCGTCAGGGATACCGCTGGGACGGCACCCCTGACTGGATTGCCGGCTCAGCCCCCGAACAATTCCGAGAACTTCGCCTTGTCGGCGTCGGTTTTGGCGACGATTGCCTTGGTGTCGAACGGCATCACCTTGACCTTGACGCCTTCCGGCAGCCATTCGGGGCGGCCGACCGAGGCGCGCGCCGGCAGATAGCCCATCGAAAGCGCAAGCTTCTGGCCGTCATCGGAAAGAATGAAGTCGACGAACTTCTTGGCGCCGTCGACATTCCTGGCGGTCTTCATGATGGCGACCGGTTCGGTCACTGCCGGCACACCTTCCGAGGGGAACACGAACTCGACCGGGGAACCCTTCTTCTTGGCGTTCATCGCCATGAAGTCGACCAGGATGCCATAGGGCTTTTCGCCCGATGCCACCGCCTTCAGCACCGCACCATTGCCGCGCACGCTGACGGTGTTGTTGGTCTTCAGCTTCTGGAAGAAATCCCAGCCATAATTGGCGTCGCCGACGAAGCCCGAAAGCAGGTAGGCGGCGGCACCCGAATAGAGCGGGCTCGGCATGACCAGGCCATCGGCATAGGCGGGCTTGGCAAGATCGGCCCAATGCTGCGGCTTCTCGGCCGCGGCGGTGTTGTAAACGATGCCGGTGGTGATCAGCTTGCTGCCGAAATAGGTCTTGTCGGCGTCATAGGCATCCGCCTCGATGCCATCGAGCTTTGCCTCGGGATAGGGCAGTAGCCGGTCGTCCTTCTTCAACAGCTCCATCGAGACCGCATCGGCGATCAGAAGCACGTCGGGCTGCGGGCTGCCGGCGGCAAACTCGGCCGCCATCTTGGTGAGGATGTCGCTCGTTCCGGAGCGATAGATATTCACATCGATACCCGGCTGCGCCTTCTTGAAGGCATCCACGGTCTTGGCCGCGTCGGCTTCCGGCTGGGACGTGTAGAGCGTCAGTATTTCGGCGTTTGCCACGCCGGCAAACAAAGTTGCCGCGAGCGCCAGCTGGCTGGCCAGCAGCTTGATGAAGTGCGTCTTCAATGAGACCTCCTGTCTTTCTGTGCATGACCGGTCCGGCTCTGGCCGGCTCCCCGTCTCTTCCTCCCTGCACGGCGCATATGACTGGTGGATGACACAGCGCGTGAAACCCACAAAATATGTTCATATGTACGATGTCAATTACAAATGAACAGAAATGTGCGACAATCGACACGCCGCAGATCCGGCATCAGTTGACATCCGGCCGGTATTTCCTTGATGAGCACCGGTCAGGCCACGGCTCATGAGGGACAGGAACCGATGACCACAGAAAAACCCAGACAGGCTCGCCTGCCGATGGTCTCGTCGGACCTTACCGTCAAGACGGCATGGCTCTACTATGTCGAAGGTTTCACCCAGGAACAGATTGCCGAAAAGCTCGATGTCTCCAGGGTGAAGGTCATGCGTACGCTGGCCTCCTGCACCGCCGAGGGCATTGTCGTCACCATGATCAACGCGCCGACCGCCGGGCAGGTGGCGCTCGAGCGGGGACTGGAAAAGCGCTGGGGTCTGAATGCCGCCGTCGTCATCCCGACGCCTTCGGCGCATGACCATCTGGAGAAAGCCATCGGCCATGCCGTCGCGGCCTATCTCGGCGAGCAGATGCAGGACGGCATGACGCTCGCCATCGGTGGCGGCGCGACCCTGCATGCCAGCCTCGGCTTCCTTGCCCGCCGGCAGTTGAAGCGTGCCTGTGTGGTGGCGCTCGTCGGCAGCCTGCCGCACTCGCAATGGATCAATCCGTCCATCGTTGCCGCCAAGGTAGCCGATGTCTTCGAGGTCGACAGCTACCAGATCACCGCGCCGGTCACGGTCGACAATTCCTCGCTGCGCGATCTCCTCTGGGCGCAGCCGACCCTGCAGGATGTACGCCAACGCGCGGCCGCCGCCGACATCGCGCTGCTCACCGTCGGCGACATGTCGCCGGACGCCACCATCTTCCGGCATGGCATCGTTCCGTCATCGCTGATCGCTCCGTTGAAAGCGAAGGGCGCGGTCGCCAACATGCTGTGCTATTTCGTCGATGCCAATGGCCGTTTGGTGGACCACGAGGTAAACGGGCGTGTCATGGCCATCGATCTCGATGTGGTCGGCAAGGTGCCGAATGTGGTTCTCGCCGCGGGCGGCAAGCGCAAGGTCGCGGCGATCCTCGCCGCACTGAAAGCCGTCGACACCAATGTGCTGATCACTGACAGCGATACCGCCACGGCGCTGCTTGCCAAGGGCGGTTAGATCAGCCCGCGCTCGCGCAAAAAATCCTCGACGCCGACATGGGTCATGGATTCGAATTCGGCGATCGCCTCGGCCACCCGCTTGCGCTGCGCCGCCAACAGTGTGAACACCTGCTTCATCTCGCCGGAAACACCAAAACGGCTCCACCGCTCGGCGATATGCGTGGGCAGACCGATGTCGGCGCAGAACGCGTCCAGACTGTCATAGCCGAGGCTGGCGACGAGCTGCCTGGTCTCCTCCGCCGACATGCGAGGCTCGAAGGCGTGGTCGTGCAGGCGCTGCGCCACCAGCTTGATGTCGGATGGCGACGCACCCATGACCTTGCCGAACAGGGTTTTGACGTCAGATGGGTCGAATGCAGGCATATTTGGCCTCCCTGGATCGCAATCCAGATAGAACATGGGTCAAGGGTCAGCGCCTGACAAGTCGTTTCTGTCGCAAGCCGGCGCATCAGTCGGCGCCGGCTTCTGCTTGGTGGATCAGACCAGCAGGCCCATCGGATTTTCAAGGAGGTTCTTGAAGGCGACCAGCAGTTCGGCACCCAGCGCACCGTCCACGGCGCGGTGGTCGGTCGACAGCGTCACCGACATCACGGTGGCTATTCTGATCTCGCCGTTCTTGACCACTGCCCGCTCCTCGCCGGCGCCGACTGCCAGGATGGTCGCGTGCGGCGGGTTGATGACCGCGGCAAAATCCTTGATGCCGAACATGCCGAGATTGGACACCGCCGTGGTGCCACCCTGATACTCTTCCGGCTTCAGCTTGCGGCTGCGGGCGCGACTGGCCAGATCCTTCATCTCGTTGGAGATGGTGGACAGCGTCTTTTCGTCGGCATGCCGAATGATCGGCGTGATCAGGCCGCCGGGGATCGACACCGCGACGCCGACATCGGCGTGCTTGTGCTTGACCATGGCGCTTTCGGTCCACGAGGCATTGGCATCGGGCACCGCCTTCAGCGCCATCGCCATCGCCTTGATCACCATATCGTTGACCGACAGCTTATAGGCCGGAGCATCACCCTTGTCGGTCTTCTTCACCGGGGCTGCCGCATTGATCTGCGTGCGCAGCGCCAGCAGCGCATCGAGCTCGCAGTCGAGCGTCAGGTAGAAATGCGGAATGGTGGTCTTGGCCTCGACCAGGCGGCGCGCAATGGTCTTGCGCATACTGTCATGCGGGACAAGGTCGTAGGAGCCCTGTTCGAACAGTTTCAGGACCTGATCGTCCGACATCGCCTTTACCGGCGCGGCAGGAGCAGCAGCCGGCACGCCAGCCGGAGCCTTGGCGGCAGGCGCCGTCTGGGCGCCGCCACCGGCAATGGCCGCGTCGACATCGGCCCTCACCACCCGGCCATACGGGCCGGTGCCAGATACGGTCGAGAGGTTCAGGCCGGCCTCACGGGCCAGGCGCCGGGCAAGCGGTGTTGCACGGCCGGCCGATGGCGATTGGCCGATCTCCGCCCTTGTGGGGGAGATGCCAAGTGGCGGCAAAGAGGGTAGGGCAGAGGGGTGCGTGACAGAATGAGACGTTGGCGCGACAGCGCCCCCCTCTGTCGACTTCGTCGACATCTCCCCCGCGGGGGGGGAGATTGGCGCCTTGTCCTGCTTGGCCGCAGCAGCATCAGCCCCATAGGCCTCACCGTCGGCATAGATCCACGCCACGGCAGCGCCGACCGCAATATCGACACCCTCTTTGCCGGTGACATCGCGCAGGACGCCGCTGGCCGGCGCATCGATTTCCATCGCCGCCTTGTCGGTCTCGATCTCGAACAGCACATCGCCCTTCTTGACGTGCGCGCCCTCCTCGGCAAACCAGCGCGAGATCTGTCCGGTCGCCATGTCCATGTCGACCTTGGGAAGAATGACTTCGGTCGGCATGGTCTAGCGGACCCCTTTCACGAGGTCGCGCGCGGCGGTGATGATGTCCGGAATTTGCGGCACCGTCGCCTTCTCGAGTTCCGGATTGTAGGGGATCGGCGTTTCGGCGCCGCCCAGCCGCACGATCGGCGCGTCGAGATAGTCGAACGCTTCGCTCTCGGCGATCATGGCGCTGACCTCGGCGCCGATGCCCAGCGTCTTGACCGCTTCGTAGACGCATAGCAGCCGCGACGTCTTCTTGACGCTGTCGATGACGGTCTGCTTGTCCATCGGCCGGATGGTCCGGAGATCGACGACTTCGACGTCGATGCCTTCGCTCTCCAGCACGGCTGCCGCGTCGAGCGCCTTCTGCACCATGATCGAGGTGGCGACGATGGTGAGATCCCGGCCTTCGCGGCGGATATCGGCCTTGCCGATCGGCACGGTGTAATAGCCTTCGGGCACCGGTCCCTTCATCTTGTAGAGCAGCTTGTGCTCGAAGATCATGACCGGATCGGGATCGGCGACCGCCGCCAAAAGCATGCCCTTGGCATCATAGGGGGTCGCCGGCTGGATGACTTTCAGACCCGGCACATGGCCGAGCCAGGCTTCGAGGCTCTGGCTGTGCTGAGCCGCCGCACCGGTGCCGGAACCGGCGGGAAAGCGCATCACCACGGGAACAGAAACCTCGCCGCCCAGCATGAAGCGCATCTTGGCCGCCTGGTTGACAATCTGCTCCATGGCAAGCGTGGCGAAATCGGAAAACTGGAACTCGAAGATCGGCCGCATGCCGGTGAGCGCAGCCCCAACCGCAACGCCCGCGCCGCCCAGTTCCGAAATCGGCGTGTCGATGACGCGGTCAGCGCCGTAACGTTCGACCAGGTCGCCGGTGACCTGGAAGGCGCCGCCATAGACGCCGATATCCTCGCCCATCAGGAAAACGCGCTCGTCCATGTCCATGGCGATCGCCATGGCCTCCTGGATCGCCTGGGCGTAGCTCAGTTCACGCACCATCGCGTCCATCACGCCTGCTCCGTATACACGTAATTTCCCGTCTCGCTGATATCGGGCGATGGGCTCGCCTTGGCGAACTCGATGCCCTCGGCGATCTCTTGCGCCACGGCATCGCGAATGGCCTCGATGCCCTTGTCGTCGATGAAGCCGAATTCCCTGAGCTCGCTTTCGAACAGGGTGATCGGATCGCGGTTCGACATCCAGTCCTCGATCTCTTCCTTGGTGCGATAGCGGTTGCGGTCGCTCTTGGAATGGCCGCGATGGCGATAGGTCTTGGACTCGATCAGCGTCGGCCCCTCGCCGGCGCGGGCTCGGGCAACAGCCTGATGAGACGCCTCGGCGACCTCGGAGAAGATGTTGCCGTTGACGATGACGCCGGGCATCGAATAGGCGGCGGCGCGCTCGGCGATGTTCTTGACCGCGGTCGAGCGGGCTGTCGATGTCGACATGCCGTAGCCATTGTTCTCGCAGACGAAAATGACAGGCAGCTTCCAGACCGCCGCCATGTTTAGCGCCTCGTGGAAAGCGCCTTCATTGTTGGCGCCATCGCCGAAGAACGAGACCACGACCTTGCCGGTCTTCATCATCTTGGAGGACAATGCCGCCCCCACGGCGATCGGGATACCACCACCGACGATGCCATTGGCGCCGAGATTGCCCTTGCCGACATCGGCGATGTGCATCGAGCCGCCACGGCCCTTGCAGTAGCCTGTGGTCTTGCCGAAGAACTCGGCGAACATGCGCTTGACCTCGGCGCCCTTGGCAATGCAGTGGCCGTGACCGCGATGCGTCGAGGTGATCTGGTCATCCTCGGCAAGCGGCATGCAGATGCCCATGGCGCTGGCTTCCTGGCCGATCGACAAATGCATGGTGCCATGGATGAGGCCGCGCGTGTAGCACTCCTCCGCGCCCTCTTCGAAGCGGCGGATCAGGTACATCTTGTGGAGCACCTGCTTGAGCTGCTCGGCGCTGTACTGGCGGTAGACGAAGGGCAGATTGGCGCGACTGTCAGTGACGGCTTTGCTGGCTGTGGCCATGATCACGCTCCCACGGTCCCATAGACGAGCTTGTCCTGGCGAGCGCGCAGTTCGGCGATCTTGGAGCCCGCCGCGGGCGCTGCATTCGCGTAGGTTATGAGTTCGCCCTTCTTGATCGGCGCGGTGACCGAGCCGCCCTGCAGCAGGCCGCAGGGAATGGCCTGGGCGGCGCGCGCTTCAGGCGTCGTCATGATCCAGGCGCGGTAGCAATATTCGCCGATCGCATCGAGCTTCTCGCCGGGCTTCATGTCCTTCTTGGCCACGGCGGCCACTTCGGCCACCGGCTTGGCCAGCGGCACCATGTCGGCCTTGCCGTAGAGCACGACGCGCGCGCAGGTCAGCGGCACCTCGAGCGAGGTCAGGTGATAGGGACGATGGAAAGTGAAATACGGGCCTTTGCCCATCTTCAGATCTTCCATGCGCTCGGAGATGCGCGGATGCGACATGTCGGCAACGACGAAGACGCCGGGCGCGACACCCTTGCCGATCGAATAGTCGACGACGCCGACCTTCGACAGAACGCCGCCATCCTTCTGCGGCACCAGCA
Source organism: Mesorhizobium sp. M7A.F.Ca.CA.002.04.1.1 (assembly GCF_004022805.1). Lineage (NCBI taxonomy): Bacteria > Pseudomonadati > Pseudomonadota > Alphaproteobacteria > Hyphomicrobiales > Phyllobacteriaceae > Mesorhizobium > Mesorhizobium sp. M7A.F.Ca.CA.002.04.1.1. The sequence continues at coordinate 7,355 of NZ_RZPL01000110.1, forward strand.
CCTTGGACAGTTCGCCAAGCGTCGCCGCCGGGCCATGCATGCCAGCCTTGTCTGGAACCAGGCCGGTGGCATTGGCGATTGCCGCCATCTCGACCATGGTCTTGGAGCCGTCGACGAATTCGACCAGCATGCGGACATTCATGTGCCGGCGCTTGGCTTCCTCCTCATAGTCCGGGGGAATAGCGTCGATGTTGAGCGGATTGTTCTTGCCCTTGCCGGCGGCAACGATCGGGTGACCCATGGCCGAGACGAACTCGATCAGCTCCATGCAGGAGGACGGCTCATCGCCGGCGCCCAGTGAATAGGTGACGCCGAGCCGGTCGGCCTCGCTTTTCAGATAGGCGCCGATGGTGACGTCGGCCTCGACATTCATCATCACCAGATGCTTGCCATGCTCCATGGCGCGCAGCCCGATCTCGGCGCCAACGGCGGGAACCCCGGTGGCATCGATGACGACGTCGATCAGATCATTGTTGATGACAAGGTCGGCGTCGTTGGTGACCGCGACCTTGCCGGCTTCCATCGCCGACGTCATAGCCGAAGCATTCGACACTTCGCGCGCATGCCCGGTTTCCTGGAAAGCGATATCGACGGCCTTGCTGGCAGCCGGCAGGTTCAGTTCGGAAATGGCGCCGATCTCGATGCCCGACATATGGGCGACACGAGTGACGATGTCGGTTCCCATCTCGCCCGAGCCGATCAGGCCGATGCGGATAGGCTTGCCCGACTTTGCGCGTTCCTCGAGATCGCGGGCAAGACCCGTCAACGAAACATTGGAAGCCATACCGCTCGTTCCTCCCATAATGCAGGCTTGTTCGATTGCCTGACGGGTATTGAACATCTGTATTTCTGTCAAGACTAATGTCCATATTCCCGTGCTTTTTCGGACACTTTCACCGTAGTCCGGCGGGACGAGAAAGAGGCTGGGAAACCCGATGCCGCGCAGTCGCCGTCAGTGCGCGGATGGGCATCGGTTGGGATCGTTCAGCTCAGCCAACGGCGCAGCCTGTTGCGCTGCCGTGCAATAGGCCGGCACATGCGACTGGCGGCATCTTGGCCCTCGCGGGAAGTCCTGCTCAGTGCCCCGCGAAGCCTGCCGGAGGCGGGCAACCCGCCGCGTCGATCGCAAAATCATGGAAATGCACGACCACGCCATCCGCATCGATTAAGATCACGGCATAGCCGGGTGCTTTTCTGCCAGCGCCCAGCGGCACCAGCAGGCAAACGGAACGCTTGGATTACCCTCTACTGTGCCGTCCAGCCGCCATCCATCGGCAAGGTTGTGCCGGTGACCTGCCTGGCCGCGTCCGAACACAGGAACAGCGTCAGCGCGGCGAGCTCGTCGACGGTGACGAATTCCTTGGTCGGCTGGGCGGCGAGCAGCACATCGTGCTTGACCTGTTCCTCGGTCATGCCGCGCGCCTTCATCGTGTCGGGAATCTGCCTTTCGACCAGCGGCGTCCAGACATAGCCCGGCGCGATCGCATTGACGGTGACGCCGTCGAGCGCTGCTTCGAGCGCTACCGTCTTGGTGAGGCCCGCAATGCCGTGCTTGGCCGACACATAGGCCGACTTGAACGGCGAGGCGACCAGCGCATGCGCCGAGGCGGTGTTGATGATACGGCCCCATTTGCGCGTCTTCATGCCCGGCAGTGCCGCCTTGATGGCGTAGAACGCGGCGAGCAAATTGATGCGGATGATGGCTTCCCACTTGTCATCGGGAAACTCCTCGATCGGCGCGACATGCTGGATGCCGGCATTGTTGACCAGGATATCGAGACTGCCGAAGGCAGCCTCGGCCTCATGCACCATGGCGCTGACCGCCGCGCCATCCATCATGTTGGCACCGGAGTAGCGGCACTTGACGCCGAAATCCTTCTCGATGCCGGCGCGCTCGTGCTCGATGGCAGCCGCATCGCCAAGGCCGTTGATGGTGACATTGGCGCCTTCCACGGCAAAGGCGCGGGCGATGGCCAAGCCGATGCCGCTGGTCGAGCCGGTGACGAGGGCGTTCTTCGAAGACAGGAAACCCATGATGATCTCGCAAGAGGTGGGAGGGAACGAACGGGGCCGCCTTTGTGCGCCGCACCATGACAGTGCCATAGCCATATGTCGGTGCGATTACAGGGTTGAGACGGCCGTCGACAGGCCCCTTGGGCGGCTGTCAGGCGGCTGACACGGCACTGTCATGGTGCCGTGCAACATAATCCGGAGCGCATTCGCGCAGTCATTCCTGAACCAAAATGGGGCTACAGCCTTGCAGATCGCCGATGTCGTGAAGCGCGCCTATGCGATGCCGCTGACCAACCCCTCCTTTCCGCCCGGGCCGTACCGTTTCTTCAACCGCGAATACGTCATCATCACCTACCGCACGACGCGCGAGGCGCTAGAGGCTGTCGTGCCGGAGCCGCTGGAGATCGACGAGCCGCTGGTCAAATACGAATTCATCCGCATGCCTGACTCGACCGGTTTCGGCGACTACACCGAGACCGGCCAGGTCATCCCGGTGCGCTACAAGGGCCAGCACGGCGCCTACGTCCATTCGATGTATCTCGACGACGACGCGCCGATCGCCGGCGGCCGCGAACTGTGGGGCTTTCCCAAGAAGCTTGCCAATCCCAAGATCGTGCATGAAGGCGAGGTCATCGTCGGCACGCTGCACTATGGCAGCGTTCTGTGCGCCACCGGCACGATGGGCTACAAGCACAAGAAAGCCGATCACGGCTCTGTCCTCGCTTCGCTGGCCGCGCCCAATTTCCTGATCAAGATCGTCCCGCATGTCGACGGCACGCCGCGCATCTGCGAACTGGTCCGCTACCACCTCACCGACATCACGCTGAAGGAAGCCTGGACAGCGCCCGCCGCACTCGATTTGCGGCCGCACGTCATGGCCGACGTGGCGCGGCTGCCGGTGCTCGACATCGTATCCGCCGTCCACTTCACCGCCGACCTGACGCTTGGGCTGGGCGAAGTGGTTCACGATTATCTCGCCGACCGCACCTGAGCTGCACAAGCCTTTCAGAGCCCAAACAGAAGTCGGAGACCAAAGCCGTGCTCGAACGCAATCGCAACAAGGAGGCCACCGCCACCATCGCGGAGATCTCGGCGCAGTATGACCGCGTCGCGCTGGTGTTTCAGGGAGGCGGCGCGCTCGGCGCCTACCAGGCTGGGGTGTACCAGGCATTGGCAGAGGCCGGCTGCGAGCCGAGCTGGCTTTCCGGCGTGTCGATCGGCGCCATCAATGCGGCGATCATCGCCGGCAATGAATCGAGCCGCCGGCTGCAGCGCCTCGAGCAATTCTGGCAGACGATTTCGGGTCGCAAGATCTGGGCCTATACGCCGGAAGGCGACATCTACCGTGATATCCGCAATCGCACCAGTTC
>NZ_RZPL01001110.1:0-1120 GCF_004022805.1 Mesorhizobium sp. M7A.F.Ca.CA.002.04.1.1
TTTTGTCCCGGCCGCCATTCTGGCGGCAGCGGGATCGTCGCCGGAAGAATTCGTCACCGGCGACGGCGGATCCGGCGCCAAACGCGCGGTGGCGGCGATGATGGCGCTGGCACGGGAACATCTTTCCGCCTTCGAGCAAGGCGCACCGGCTCTCCCGGTCTCGCTGCGCCCGGCATTCCTGCCGCTGGCCCTGTCGCGCGCCTATCTCGGCAAGATGGAGAATGGCTCGCCGTTCGGTGGCGTGGCGCGGCTCTCGGCCTTGCGCCGGCATTGGCTATTGCTGCGCCGCGCGAGCAAGGGTTGGCCAGCACTTTGACGTAAACGTCAACCGTGCTAAGAAGTCTCCGCGCCAAAACTGTCGCCATAGACGACAGGCCGGCCGGAGGAGATACCCATTCAATGAGCTTGCCTTTGCTGGTTGCGATCGTCGCCCTTGGCATCGCGCTGTCGGTTGCCGCGGTGCATTTCACTGGCGGCAGCAAGACGGCGACGCTCAGTGGCGCAGATCATGCGAAGAGCCGGTTCGCCGAGGATTTTCCCGACGAGATCGTGGCGGCAGTCCGCCTGACAGCAGATGCCGGGACCGCGTTCCTGGATATCGGGCGAGGGCGCTTCGGGATCGTTCACAGCGTAGGCGACTGCTTCTTGACCCGCATCGTCACGCCTCAAGATGTCACGATTTTGGACGCTGGAGACGGGAATACGGTCTCGCTGCGGCTCGCCGATTTCACCTGGAAGGGCGGCCGCTTCCGCTTTGCCAGCGCAACGGATGCGCAAGGCTTGCTGAAGGCGCTTGAGCCGCAGAGTTTCGGCGGAGAGGCGGCATGATGGACGACTACAATTTTCCGCAGGTCACTCAACTGGCCATCCCGTTCTTCGTTGTCGCGATCCTGATCGAGCTTTGGTTGGTGCGCACCGGCCGTGCCAAGGGTTCGTTCGAAACGCGCGACACATTGACCAGCCTGATGATGGGTACCGGCAATGTCGTTGCCGGGCTGCTGCTTGGCGTCGTGTCCTACTGGGCGTTGCTGTGGCTCTGGCAGTTCCGCGTCTTCAATCTCGGCCTGTCGATCTGGGTCTTTCTGGTGGCCTTCCTGCTCGATGATCTGCGCTACTATTT
>NZ_RZPL01001111.1:0-1113 GCF_004022805.1 Mesorhizobium sp. M7A.F.Ca.CA.002.04.1.1
GGCCGAACTGGTCAAGATCGAACCCAAATCGATCGGCGTCGGCCAGTACCAGCATGATGTCGACCAGTACCGTCTCGGCCGCTCGCTGGAAGCGGTGGTCGAGGACGCGGTCAATGCCGTCGGCGTCGATCTCAACACTGCCTCGGCGCCGCTTTTGGCGCGCGTTTCAGGTCTGGGCGCATCGCTGGCCGACGCGATCGTTGCGCATCGCGATGCGACCGGGCCCTTCGCCAGCCGGAAGGACCTGCTCAAGGTGCCGCGGCTCGGACCTCGGGCCTTCGAACAATCCGCCGGCTTCCTGCGCATTGCCAATGGCAGCGAGCCGCTCGACGCCTCGTCGGTGCATCCGGAGGCCTATGGTGTGGCGAAGAAGATCGTCGCTGCCTGCGGGCGCGATGTGCGGTCGTTGATGGGCGATAGTGCCGCGCTCAAGGCACTCGACCCACGCGTCTTCGTCAACGAGCGTTTCGGCTTGCCGACGGTGCGCGATATCCTGGCGGAGCTGGAAAAGCCCGGCCGCGACCCGCGCCCAGGCTTCAAGACGGCGACCTTCGCCGACGGCATCGACGACATCAAGGATCTGAAGCCCGGCATGCTGCTGGAAGGCACGGTCACCAACGTGGCCGCCTTCGGCGCCTTCGTCGATATCGGAGTGCATCAGGACGGGCTGGTGCATGTCTCGCAGCTGGCCGATCGGTTCATCAAGGACGCGCATGAGGTCGTGAAGGCCGGCGACGTGGTGAAGGTGCGCGTCGTCGACGTCGACATCAAGCGCAAGCGCATCGCCCTTTCCATGCGCAAGGATAGCGGCGAGGGCGGTGCACCGCGCAGCGGACCGCGCGACAATGGTGGCGGCAGGCCGGCACCACGTTCGCCGGCACCCCAGCAACGCCAGCCGGAGCGGCCGGCGCAACAGGGAGCGTTCGGTGCTGCTTTGGCGAATGCGCTGAAGCGAAAGTAGCTACCACGCCAGAACGGCCGGTTCCTTCTCGACCTGGCCCAGCAGCCAGTCGCGAAAACTGGCGACCGGCGGATGGCCGCGCTTGTCGTGCGGGACGACGAGATAGTAGGCACTGCGGCTTTGCATGGGCTGGCCTGGCGCCTGGACCGAAT
>NZ_RZPL01001112.1:0-1113 GCF_004022805.1 Mesorhizobium sp. M7A.F.Ca.CA.002.04.1.1
CGATGGCGGCGAGGGCGCCGCCCCGATCGTCAACGCCTTTGGCGGCAAGATCACCACCTATCGCCGGCTGTCGGAATCGATGCTGGAAAAGATCGAGGGTTTTCTGGGTAAACGCGGCAAGCCGTGGACGGCAAACGCGCCGTTGCCGGGCGGCGATTTCCCGGCCACCGGTTTCGATGCCGAAGTGGCGAAACTGAAGACCGCCTATCCGTTCCTCGACGCGCGCCTGGCTCGCCGGCTGACCCGGCTCTACGGCACCCGCGCAAGGATGCTGTTGGGGCTGGCCAAATCGAACGTCGATCTCGGCCGCAACTTCGGCGCCGATCTCTACGAGGCCGAGGTGCGCTATCTCGTTCAAAACGAATGGGCCGTCACATCGGAAGATGTATTGTGGCGCCGTACCAAGCGCGGTCTGCATCTCAGCCGCGAGCAGGTGGCGGCTCTCGATGAATTCATGCACGGCATAAGCCGGCGCCATGTCGCGGCTGCCGAATGAAGAGGGGTTTGAGCTGATGCGGAAGGCCTGGGAGGAGGCGTCATGCTGGAACTGAGAAACGTCACCAAGACGGTCGGTGCGGTCGCGCATATAAGCGATGTGTCGCTGACGCTCCAGCACGGCTCGCTCAATGTCCTGCTCGGACCGACGCTATCCGGCAAGACCAGCCTGATGCGGCTGATGGCCGGCCTCGACGTGCCGACCTCCGGTTCGATCTGGTTCGACGGCCAGAATGTCACCGGCGTGCCGGTGCAGAAGCGCAAGATCGCCATGGTCTACCAGCAGTTCATCAACTATCCGGCGATGACCGTCTATGAGAACATCGCCTCGCCGCTCAGGGTGGCGGGAACCGATCAGGCGAAGATCGACAAGGAAGTGCGCCATGCCGCAGCACTTCTCAAGCTGACGCCCTATCTCGACCGCACGCCGCTGAGCCTGTCCGGTGGCCAGCAGCAGCGCACCGCACTGGCGCGCGCCATCGTCAAGAACGCCAGCCTGGTGCTGCTCGACGAACCGCTCGCCAATCTCGACTACAAATTGCGCGAGGAACTGCGCGCCGAATTGCCCAGGATCTTCGCCGCCGCCGGCACCATCTTCGTCTACGCCACGACCGAGCC
>NZ_RZPL01001113.1:0-1110 GCF_004022805.1 Mesorhizobium sp. M7A.F.Ca.CA.002.04.1.1
GCAGCAGGCTGACAATGGGGAGATAGCTCGTCATTTGCCAAGCCGGCGAGAAGAACCCTTGGCCATGGCCGTCGCAGATGAGCGACGAGCCGTACTCCCACAACGCGCCCACGACCACCGTGCCGGCGAAAAGCTTGACGCAGGTGACGATGTGCCTTGCCCGTGCCGGATCCGGGAAAAGGCGGCCCCAGAGCACCAGGCAGATGATCGGGACCGCGTAGAGGAGGTTCTGCAGCGCCAGCATCGGGACGGCGCCGTTCGCCGCGGCAAGGAACTCCGCACGTGTTTCCAGCCGCATACAAACCTCGCTCGAGGTTGTCGACAGCAGGAAAAAGACGAACGGTCCCAGGAACCAGAAGAAGAACAGCGACGGCCAGAAAACGACTGCAAGCAGCGCCCGGGCAGCCAGTGTGGTCAACTAGCCTGATCCATGAAGCGCGGGAACCAGCCTTCGTGAGCCGAGGAGAGTTCGCTGACCGGGATTGCCCTGGCGTCGCCAAGCTTCAGCGCGCTGCCGCCTGTGGAGCCGATCCACGGCGCGAAGATGCCAAGCTCGCCCTGCTGCTTGCGAATGGCGTCCCATTCGTCACCATGCGGGTCGATCGACAGCGTCAGCAGATAACGGCCCTGATCCTCGCCGAACCAGACCGGGATCGGGTCGGTGCCGACAAGGCCGGGAACGGTGGCGCCGATGCCGGACGCCATCACCATTTCGGCTAAAGCCACCGCGATACCGCCATCGGAAACGTCATGCGCCGCCGTGACGATGCCGGAGGCGATGAGCGCGCGCACATGGTCGCCGACGCGCTTTTCATGCTCGAGGTCGACCGGCGGCGGCGGTCCATCCGTGCGGCCGTGTATGTCCCTGAAATAGACCGATTGCCCGAGATGCGTTCCCCAGGACGCCGGCGCGCCGACCAGCAGGATCATTTGGCCCTCGGCCGCAAAGCCGGCCCGCACCATCTTCGACCAATCGGCGATCAGGCCGACGCCGCCGATGGTCGGGGTGGGCAGGATGCCCTGGCCGTTGGTCTCGTTGTAGAGCGAGACATTGCCGGAGACGATCGGGAATTCGAGCGCACGACAGGCGTCGCCGATGCCCTTCACGGC
>NZ_RZPL01001114.1:0-1105 GCF_004022805.1 Mesorhizobium sp. M7A.F.Ca.CA.002.04.1.1
CACCATGGGCGCGCGGCCGATCGCGGCGATGAATGCGCTGCGTTTTGGTGCGCCCGACGAGGTCGAGAATGCGCTGGTACTCGTCGGGCTTGAGCCCGTGTGAGGCAATGAGCTCGGGGGTGATCGGCACGGAATTGGAAATGGTCATGGGCGGCGATTTTTATCCGGGACGTTGGGATTTTGAGTCCCGTCTTATCGCAAGCCTTGCGGCCGATACACCCATGGATTGACGAAAAACGACGGAAAACCGGACAAAGCCACGCAGTGTCAGGAGAAGCTGTCGTAGCCGGCGCGGCCTTCATCGAGAAGTCGCCGGATCACCGCAACGCCTTCAGCGATATCCCCGCGCTGTCTCGGCTGCGAAACGCCGAAGCGGACGCCATGGAAAACCTGCTCGGAACGGCCGGCCTTGAATTCGTCCTCGTCGTCGATCAGCACGCCGTGCTCCAGGCAAGCGTTCTTGAAGGTGCCGGAAAGCCAGGGGTCGGGCAGGGTCAGCCAGACAAAGGGCACCCTGTCATGCGACTTGAAGGCGAAGCCGGCCAAAGTCTCGCGTACGATGGCGATGCGGGCGCTGATTTCGGCGATGCTGCGCTTTCGTATCTCATCCGCCTGACCGGACAGCACCAGCCTTGTATTCACCTCCGCCAGCAGGAAGGGCATGCCGCCGGTCATCATCTTGTGGGCGACGCGGATGCGGTGGCGGTAGGCGGGCGGGCAGGAAAGCCAGCCGCCGCGCACACCGGCTGCGACCGACTTCGACAGGCCGCCCGCGACAATGGTCCTCTCAGGAGCATATTCGGCCAGCAACGGCGTCGGATCATCGGTCAGATTGCCATAGAGGTCGTCCTCGATGAGGACGACATTGTATTCGCGTGCGACATGGGCGATCGCTTCGCGGCGCGCCGCCGACAAGGTGGCCAGCGTCGGATTCTGCGCCGTCGGCATCAGGAAGATCATCTTGGGATGCTTTTGCGCGCAGACGCGCTCGAAATCCTGCGGATCGATGCCTTCATCGTCCGATGCCACCAACGCGGTGCGCCTGCCGATCAAGCCGGCACTGCGGGAAACCTGCGAGTAGGTGAGGTGCTCGAAGGCAACATAG
>NZ_RZPL01001115.1:0-1097 GCF_004022805.1 Mesorhizobium sp. M7A.F.Ca.CA.002.04.1.1
CTGCTGGGCGCTTTCTTTGACACGCAAGCCGATTGGCAAAACATTACGGACGGCGCGGCAGAGGCCCTGGCAGGGCTTGGCGACCGCGCGGAAATCATCTTGCTGACGGCCATGCCGCACAAACACCGTGCCGTGCGTCGTGTCCATCTCGACGCGCTTGGACTGAGCTACCCGCTTCTGACCACTGAAATGGCCAAAGGACCGGCAGTGGCCAAGCTTCGCGGCAAGGCCGGCCGACCGGTGGTCTTCGTCGACGATCAGCCGCACAATCTGGCGTCGGTGCGGGAATCGGTCGCCGACGCCGAACTGTTCCACCTGATGGCCGACAATTCACTGCGCGCATTCCTGCCCCCGGTGACGGACGATGTGGTCGTCGTCCAGGACTGGCACGAAGCCGCGCCGAAGATCGCAAGCGCGCTGGGGCTCTAAACTCCAGCCTTCAAGGGTTCAGTTTCGCACCTGCGCCGCCGCTGTCGTCCCCGCTGTCATCGTCGCCGTCACCATCGTCCACGCTGTCGTCCACGGCCGGATCGGCAGGCTTCAGCATGACGCCATTGACGGTGACCGAACCGTCGGCCTTGGCGTTGACGATCCATTCCAGCCGTCCATCGGACAGCGTCTTGCCAAAGCCCTTCGCCATGAGAGCGACTGGCACGTATTGGGCCACCTCCGGTTCCGACTTTGCCGCTTCCTGCAGGCCTTCGACAAGCTTGTCGAAGCCGGCGACATCGACGGTCACGCTACCTTCGGGCTTTTCGCCCGGGAATGTCATCTCGCCTTCCAGGGCGATCTCCGTATCCTTGTTCTTCACGGTGCTGTGGCCAAGCACGACCTTCGGCGTCTTGGCCATGAAGTCGGCCTTAAGCTGCTCGCCGAATTCGGCAGACAGCGGCGGATTCTTATTGAGATCAAAGGCTTCGATCGCCTTCTTCGCCATGCTGTCGAGATCGATATTGGCGCCGCCAAAGTTCAAATCGACATCGGTGGGCAACAACCCCACGCTCCAGCTCGGGAGAAGCTGGGTCGGCACGGTCAGTCCCGATGCCTTGATGCCGTAGGTGATCGTGCCGTTTTGGGCGACGCCGTCGGAGCCGAAC
>NZ_RZPL01001116.1:0-1097 GCF_004022805.1 Mesorhizobium sp. M7A.F.Ca.CA.002.04.1.1
GTGTCGAATCCGGTTCGTTCGAGGGTTTCGTGACCAATCTTGTCGAGATGTCCCACATTTCGAAGGCATTCGGAGGGAGCAAGGCGCTCCACTCCGTTTCCCTCGACCTCAAGGCGGGCAGCATCCACGCCCTGATGGGCGAGAACGGTGCCGGCAAATCGACGTTGATGAAGATTCTGGCGGGCGTGCATCAGCCCGATTCCGGCGAGATCTTCATGAGCGGCGAGAAGCTCGATCTGAAGTCGCCGCGCGCCGCGCTCGATGCCGGCATTTCGACCGTTTTCCAGGAGCATTCGCTGCTGCCCAATCTGTCGATCGCCGAGAACATGTTCCTCGGCCGGGAGCCGACGACCCGGTTCGGCTCGATCGACTATCCCGCGATGAAAAGCCAGACCGCCAGGGCGCTTGGCGAACTCGGCCTCACGCTCGACCCGTCGCAACTCGTTTCCAACCTGACCATAGCCGAGCGGCAATTCGTCGAGATCGCGCATTGCATCCAGGCCGACGCCAGCGTGCTCATCCTCGATGAGCCGACGGCGGCGCTCAACGCGGCCGATGTCGATGTGCTCAACCGCAACATCCGCCGGCTGCGCGACAAGGGAAAAGCCATCGTCTACATCTCGCATCGCATGGAGGAGATCTTCGAGTTGTGCGACACCGTGACGGTGCTGAAGGATGGCGCACTGGTCGGCACAAGGACGGTGCCCGAGATCACCACCGACGAACTCATCGCCATGATGGTCGGACGCGAACTCCAGGACCTTTTTCCCGATCGTACGGGCGATGTAGGCGATGAGATACTGCGCGTCGAAAACCTCAAGATCACCGAGACATCGCAGCCGCTGTCGCTGACTTTGCACAAGGGCGAGATCGTCGCCCTGGCCGGGCTGGAAGGGCAGGGCCAGCAGCGCTTCCTGCGATCGCTGATTGGCCGCTACCATCCCTTCGCCGGGACGATTTCCATCAACGGCAAGGCGCTGAAGATGCCGCTCCCGGCGTCGGCGGGCGTTCGGTATTTGCAGCAGCTGAAGGTCGGCTTCGTTCCCGAGGACCGCAAGGAAGAGGGGCTCTTCCTCGCTTTGCCGATCGCCCACAAC
>NZ_RZPL01001117.1:0-1092 GCF_004022805.1 Mesorhizobium sp. M7A.F.Ca.CA.002.04.1.1
CCCCCGCCAGGGCGGCGCGCATGGAAACGATGCCGCCAACGACGATCAGCGCCGGCGAGGCCAGACCGGCGGCCGCAGCTTCCTCGGCAATGGTGGCGAGCGTGGCGACGACGGTCCGCTCCTGCGGCGTCGTCGCGGCGACGATTACAGCCGCCGGTGTCGACGGCGCCAGCCCGCCATCGAGAAGGGCGGCTGATATCAAGGGCAGATTGGCCATGCCCATATAGACGACGACAGGCTGGCCGGTGCGGGCGATCGCCGCCCAGTCGAGATCGTCATCGGTGCCGGCGGCGTGGCCGGTCGCCAGGATCACCGCCTTGTTGATGCCGCGCATAGTGGCGGGGATGCCGGTCGCGGCCAGCGCACTGAGGCCCGAGGTCAGGCCGGGCAGGACGCGGAACGGGATACTTTCCCGCGCCAGCGCCAGAGCTTCTTCGCCGCCACGGCCGAAAATATAGGGATCGCCGCCCTTCAGCCTGACGACGCGGCGGCCTTCGCGTGCGAGCCGGACCAGCAGGGCGGTGATGTCGTCCTGTTTCATCGACGGTTTGCCGCCGCGCTTGCCGGCAAAGAAAAGCTCGGCATTCTCCGCAACTGCGACAATGTCAGGGGACACCAGTGCGTCGTAGACCAGCGCATCCGCCTCGGCCAGCGCCGCCAGCACTTCCAGGGTCAGGCAGCCGGGGTCGCCGGGGCCGGCGCCGGCCAGCCAGACATGGCCCGGCTCCAGTTGGCGCGGCTTGAAGTTCAGCCGGGACAAGGCTTTTTCGAGCGTGGCGTTTTCGCCGGTGTTTTTGGTGCTGCCGCTCACAATCCGTCCCGTCCGCGAAAACGCCGCTGATAATGGGCGTCGTATAATGAACTCTCGCCAAAACCTCGCGCCGCCAGCGAGCGGCCGACGAAGATGATCGCCGTGCGCTCCATCGGATCGGCGGCGAGCTGTGCCTCGATGGTCGCCAGCGTGCCGGTCAGCACGCGCTCGTCCGGCCAGGAAGCGCGGAAGACGACCGCCACCGGGCAATCGCCGCCATAGTGCGGCGTCAGTTCGGCGACGACGCGATCGATGGCGTGGATGGCCAGATGAATAGCGAG
>NZ_RZPL01001118.1:0-1089 GCF_004022805.1 Mesorhizobium sp. M7A.F.Ca.CA.002.04.1.1
GGCGTCGTCATTCCGGCTTTCAACGCGGCCGCCACCATAGGCGCTGCCCTGAACTCCGTTCTGGCCCAGACGGCAAAAGCGGAGGCCATCGTCGTGGTCGATGACGGTTCGACCGACGATACGGCCGCGGTGATCGATGCGATGAACCTGCCGGTGACGGTGCTGCGACAGGACAATGCCGGACCCGGCAGCGCAACGACCCGTGGCATTGCGGCACTCTCGACGCCGCTCATCGCGACGCTCGATGCCGACGATTTGTGGCTGCCGGACAAGATCGAACAGCAACTGGCCTATCTCGGCCGCCATCCCGGGACAGCGGGCGTCTTTACGCACTGGCGGACGTTTCGCGGCGACAGCCCCGATTTGCCCGATGCGGCCAGTGGAGCGGGCTGGTCGCGCACGACGATGATGATCCGCCAGGAGGTGGTGCAGAGCGTCGGTCCCATCATCGACCCACCAGGCGGTCGCGGCGAGATGATCGACTGGATCGCCCGGGTTCGTGAGGCAGGCTTTGTACTTGCCATGCTCGACGACGTGCTTGCATTGCGCCGCATCCGTCCGGGCAGCCTTTCCTACGGCCGCGATCCGGCACGCGACCGGGGCTATATCCAGGTCGCAAGGCTCGCCATGCAGCGGCGGGCCCAGAACAAGGCGGGCTCCAGTTGAACGCCAGGCCTGTTCGCCGCATCAGCCGCCGCTTCCCGGACTATGGCTGGTCGTGGCCCACCGGCCAGTTGGACCTGTTGCTGAAGGCGGCGCTGCTCTCCGATGAGGACGCAGCCGCTGCCTGCGCCGCGCGCTGGCTCGACGAGAACGACATCGACCTCGTCTCGTTTCGAGAACATCGTCTGCTCGCCGCCATCTCCGACAGGTTCGGCAGAAAACTGGCCGGGCATACCGCGCACCCGCGCCTCGTCGGCCTGCAGAAGATGCTGTGGACGAAGTCGCGCATGGCGATGCGCGAGGCCGAGCCGACGCTGAAGGCGATGGCCGACGGCGGCGCCGACATCATGCTGATCAAGGGCGCCAGCCGCATTGCCTTGAACGCGTCGGCGCAGCGTGGTCGGGTGGCGCATGACATCGACATAC
>NZ_RZPL01001119.1:0-1083 GCF_004022805.1 Mesorhizobium sp. M7A.F.Ca.CA.002.04.1.1
CCCTTGGCCGCGTGCACGGTCATGACCCGGACCTCGTCGCGGGTCTGGTCCATCTCGCGCTTGATCTCGGGACCGGCGTTTTCCAGTGTCGACAGGAAGGCTTCCAGCCCCGGCAGGCCGGTTCGCTCCTCGGCAAGGCAGAAGCTGAGGAACTCGTCGAGAATATCGCCAGCTTCGGGCCCGAGCCGCGCGATCATCTTGCGGCGCACGCCATCGCGCGCCAGCAGGGCGGCGTAGAATTCGAACACTGGCTTAAACGCGGCTTCGTTCGTCCAGATGTCGACCTGGGCGACGATCTTCGCCAGTCTCTCGCTTTCGCCGGCGTGCTGTCGCAGCGATGCGATCAATGACAGGCCGGCCGGCCTCTGCGCGGCGAGCGTGAAAAGCGCCTCTTCCGGCAGATCGAAGATCGGGCTGCGCAACACGGCGGCAAGCGACAAATCGTCCTGCGGCTGGATGAGGAGGTGACCGAGCGCGATCAGGTCCTTGACCGCGATGTGCCCGGGCAGGCTCAACCGGTCGGCGCCGGCAACCGGAATGTCGCGGCGTTTGAGTGCGCGGGTCAGGGCATGGACGAAGCGATCGCGCTTGCGCACCAGCACCAGCACATCGCCCGGCCGCAGCCGCTTGCCGCGGCCTTCGATGATTTCGCCACTGCCGATCCAGCCGGCGATGGTGGCGGCGACGTTCTCGGCCACGCGCACCGCCGGCGCGTGGGCATGGTCGATGGCTTGCGTCCAGTCGTCGGGCTCATCGACAACATCGGCGCCGACCGACGGCCACACCTCGACATAGCCCGGCGCGTCGGTGCGGATCGCCTGGTGGCGAAGCGGATCGGGATCATGACTGATGCCGCGCCGCACGGCTGGATCGGCGAAGACGCGGTCGACCGCGGTCAGAACATCGTCGGTCGAGCGGAACGACCAGGTCAGCTTGAGGTCGGCGAAGGACGCCTCGGCGTCACGCACTCGTCCGGCAAACAACAGCCGGCTGTCGGCGAAGGAGTCCGGGGCCGCACCCTGGAACGAATAGATCGACTGCTTCTCGTCGCCGACGGCGAACACCGTGCGATGGACCCTGTCG